>NZ_PNCW01000019.1:0-199886 GCF_005886985.1 Pseudoalteromonas sp. S3178
GCGATAAACTCTTTGTTGCTCGATTTTTACTTAGCCCACTAGGTTACAAACCTTGCGCCGCGATTTAATCGCCCCTAGATTGAACAAATTTCAATCCGCAAAGATCAACACGCCCTAGTTAATCTCTTGGTTAGCGCTTTGGTTAATAAATTAAGTGCAATATTATAAACTCATAAAAAAATAGGGTTTAGTTAAGGTCCGAAAATGGCTAGTAATGTACTATCGTTTCTATAAGCTACTGGCATCTTAATTTATTATACTGAGCAGCTTTATGAATATTCAGCATTGGCAAAAGGCACGTCAAAGTAGAGATGCCCGTTTTGATGGGCTTTTTTATATTGCTGTTAAAAGTACGGGGATATATTGCAGACCTATATGCCCAGCTCCCACTGCACACGAAAAAAATGTAACTTATTATCAGTTTGCACATAATGCTGCCCAAGCTGGGTTTAGGCCTTGTATTCGATGCCGCCCCGACAGTGCTCCGGGCAGTGCTGCTTGGCAGGGCACAAAAACAACAGCGCTTAGAGCAAAGCAGTTAATAGATCAAAACGATGAGCACGACTGTGAAAAGCTAGCAGCTCGCTTAGGAATAAGTAGCCGTTATTTAAGACGACTGTTTTCTCAATATTTTGGTGTGTCTATTACACAATATAGATTATTTAATCAGTGTCATTTCGCTAAAAAATTAATTCAAGAAACAAGCCTCCCGCTTACGCAAATTGCGTTTGCATCAGGTTTTAAAAGTATTAGACGTTTTAACGACGCTTTTTTACAACAATTGAATATTGCCCCTTCTAAGCTTCGTTCAAGTGACAAACCATCAAGTTCTACACTTAAACTAACTTTACCTTTTAGGCCCCCTTATAATTGGCAAGCGTTACATTGTTTTTTAGCAAAAAGGCTTATTAAGCCAATAGAGTGGCTTGATGATAAAAGTTATGGTCGTACATTTACCTACGCTAGTTGTAAAGGAAGTTTTAACGCGCGTTTTGTGGAAAGTAAAAATTACTTTGTTGTTGAGATAGATATCGATAACACGCTTTACCTGCAACAAGTCATTAATAATATACGGCGCGTACTTGATTTAGACGCAGATATTAATTTAATCGAAAGTCATTTAGCTAATAATATAAATAACGCATTTACACTCACTCACGGTTTAAGAATACCGGGTATTTGGTCAAGCTTTGAGGCAGGAGTAAGAGCGGTACTTGGTCAACAGGTAAGCGTTACAGCTGCACATAATTTAGTAACAAAGTTAGTGAATGAACTTGGTGAAGAACAAGGTGAACGAGTCTACTTTCCAAGTGCAGATCGCGTTGCTAAAAGTGAGTTTACATTTTTTAAAATGCCACAAGCGCGAAAAAACGCATTGCACAACTTAGCTGAGTTTTGTGCACTAACCCCTGACTGTAATGATTTAGATCAATGGCTAAGCTTAAAAGGAATTGGCCCTTGGACGGTTAATTATGCAAAATTAAGAGGGCAAAGCCTGCCCGACATATTACTAGATGGGGATTTAGGGGTTAAAAAAGCACAGGCTGCGGCAACCCCATTTGAGAGTGAAAATTGTGCTCCTTTTCGTTCTTACTTAACGTTTCAACTATGGCAGCAATTATAATGATAATTCAAACACGTATCCCAAGCCCAATAGACGATATTATTATTCAGGCAACTGAAGTAGGGGTTAGCTATGTGGGCTTTTACCCGCATGTAGAATATGTTCATACCCCTTTTGAAGAAGTAACGAATACAGCAATACTTTGCTGTGCTGAACAGCTTAATGAGTACTTTAATAATACGCGCACCACTTTTAATGTACCTCTTGATACAAAAGGCACGGCATTTCAACAAAGTGTATGGCAAGCATTGTTAAATGTGCCTTATGGGAAAACGAACACCTACGGTGATATTGCCACGGCATTAAGTAACCCAAAAGCAGTCAGGGCTGTTGGTGCCGCAAATGGCAAAAATCCTATCAGCATTATTGTACCGTGCCATCGTATAATAGGTGCAAACTCAAAACTTACAGGGTATGCCGGTGGACTTGAGAGAAAAAGTTGGCTACTAAAGCATGAAGGGATAATTTAATAGATACAGTACTGGCAGCTTTATTATCACAAGCTACAATTTAATATTATTTATTGATAAAAATTATTATGAGTATCAGCAGCTTAAATTATTTATTTATAATTATTTTGATGTTTTCTTCAGCAGTGTTTGCCAAACCTCAAACGATTTTATTTTGTTACGAAGATAAAGATATCGCGCCTATGTTTTTAGGCGTAGGGCAAGAAGTACCGATAGATAAACCAGGTGCCTCTATAGAAGTACTTCGTAAATTAGACGCTGCATTAGACAGTGTTAAGGTTGAATTTGTAAGGAAACCTTGGCGCAGATGTCTAAACGATCTTGAATTTAATAAGGTAGATGCGGTTATTGCAAGTTATCGCCAAGGCCGTGAGCGAATTGCAGCTTACCCGTTTAATGAAAAGGGCGACTTACAATCGCAATTTGCTGTGAGTCGCTTTAGTAGTTGTTTAATTGGTAACTCTAAGTTCCATAAGGAGTGGCACTCTCGCGAAGTTTTTCAAAACAAAGCATTCACTATTGCTATACCTAATGGTTATGGCCTCAATAGCACCTTAAAAGATGAGCCTTTATTTATTCATAATACGTTTTCTAAAGCTAAAGCATTTGAGCTTCTTGATAAGGGAGTAGTACAAGCGAGTGTTGATTTATGCAAAGTAGATGATTTAAATGTATCGAGCTACCCGCATAATAAAAATGTTAAGGCCATTTATCCTCCTTACGAAACCACAAATGGCTATCTTATTTTTTCTAAACAATTTTACGCAGAAAATAACGCTTTAAGCCTTGAGATGTGGCAATGGTTATCTAGGTTTGATAGCGCACCTGTTTATGTAAAATACTTGCAAGCCTTTGAGAAATAGCTAAGTTAAAGATGATATGAAATTGGTATTAATGGCATATTAAGGTAGCATAAGCGCACTTTTTCTCTTTAGGCACTGTAATGGCTCAATTATACTTTTACTACTCAGCGATGAATGCGGGTAAATCAACCACTTTATTACAATCGGCATTTAACTATCGCGAACGCGGTATGGAACCGGTTATTTTAACAGCTGCAATTGATAATCGCTCAGGGGTAGGAAAAGTATCATCGCGTATTGGCCTGCAGGCAGATGCACATATATTTGATGAATCTAAAAATGTATTTGATCTTATTAAAACGCTGCAAGATGAAAAAAAACGCCATTGTGTGTTGGTTGACGAGTGTCAGTTTTTATCAAAAGAGCAGGTAATGCAATTAACCGATGTAGTGGATGAACTCGGTATTCCGGTATTATGTTATGGCTTGCGTAGCGATTTTAGAGGCGAGTTATTTATTGGCTCACAGTACTTATTAGCGTGGGCCGATAAGCTGATTGAGCTTAAAACGGTGTGTCATTGCGGACGCAAAGCAAACCATGTGCTGCGTACTGATGAAAATGGCAATGCCATTGCCGATGGTAACCAAGTGGAAATAGGCGGCAACGACCGATACGTTTCGGTGTGCCGCAAACACTATAAAGCAGAATTAAATATGGGCCGACAAAGCATTTAAAAATGTATCAATATCTTCGCGCGTAATATCTAAATGCGTTACTAGCCTAAGCTGCTTGCTTGGGCTAATTAATATCCCTTTTTGTGCAAGCTCATTGGCAATTTTACTAATGTTAGTGCCGCCTGAGTAACTTGCATACACCATGTTGGTTGTATTGCTCATATCAACGCTAAAACCATTTAGCTCATTTAACTTATTTGCCAAGTAGCGCGCATTAGCATGATCATCACTTAAACGGGTTACGTTGTTTTCAAGTGCATATTGCCCAGCGGCTGCCAGCATTCCTGCTTGTCGCATCCCACCGCCTAGCACTTTTCTCCAGCGCCTAGCTTTGTGAATTAATTCTTGTGAGCCCAATAATAACGAGCCTATTGGTGCACCTAAGCCTTTAGATAAACAAATTGAAACAGAGTCAAAGTGCTTTGTAATTGCTGTTATATCAACATTTAGCTCAACGGCTGCATTAAATGCGCGTGCTCCGTCTAAATGCAGCGCTAAATTATGCGTATTAACAAAGTCGCGAGCTTGGACTAAGTACTCAAGCGGGAGCACTTTTCCACCAATGGTGTTTTCAAGGCTAAGCAAGCGAGTGTTTGCAAAGTGGCTATCGTCAGGTTTTATAGCTGCGGCAATTTTGTTAAAACATAAGCTACCATCTTTTTCGTTTTCGATAGGTTGAGGTTGTATAGAGCCAAGCACGGCAGCGCCACCGCCTTCAAACTTATAATTATGGGCATTTTGCCCACAAATATATTCATCCCCGCGTTCGCAATGTGCCATTAACGCCAGTAAATTAGCTTGTGTGCCAGAGCTGCAATAAAGCGCGGCGTCAAAGTTAAAACGCTCACAGGCGTATGATTCTAGTTGGTTTACGCTAGGATCATCGCCGTATACATCATCGCCAACAGGTGCATTATGCATTACATCGCGCATGGCTTTTGACGGTTGAGTAACGGTGTCTGAGCGAAAATCTATCATTGTTGTTATTCCTTTATTAGTGCAGGCTTTATTATTTTTATGAGTTTACACAAACTCTTCAAAAATTTGCTCTCGGGTGGCCTTATCAAAATAACTCCAGGCAATAAAGCGACTTATTTTTTGTCCCTGCGCCATATCTATAATTTTATATTCAGCAATAGGTAGCGTGCTTAGCCTTTCTTCTAATACAGCAAGCGTTTCTTTTTTTGAAACCAAGGAGGTAAACCATATTACTTGCTCTGCAAATTGCTCGCTTTCAGTAATCATATTACTGATAAACTTCGCTTCACCACCTTCGCACCACAACTCGTTATTTTGGCCGCCAAAGTTAAGGGTGTTTTGCGGAGCTTTACCTAAATTTTTCCATTTTCGCTCAGTGCCTTTGTTAGCCTCATCCGCGCTTGCGTGAAACGGAGGGTTACACAAAGTTACGTGAAATAAATCTTTTTGATTAATAATGCCCTTAAAAATAGAAGATGCATTTTTTTGCTGTTTTAAGGTGATTTTTAAACCGTTAAACTGCGCAATTTGCTTAGCAATTTTTATTGAACTTGCATCTATATCACTACCCGTAAAGTGCCAGTTATACTCGTGGCTACCTGTAAGTGGGTAAACTAAGTTAGCACCGGTGCCAATATCAAGCGCTTTAATTTGACGCCCTGTAGGTATGTTTTGTTGGTTATCTGTGCTTAATAAATCGGCCAAGTAATGTATGTAATCTACTCGCCCTGGAATAGGGGGGCATAAGTTTTGATCCGGTATATCCCAAAATTCAATATTATAGTGCGCTTTTAACAGAGCCTGATTAAGTGTTTTAACTGCTTTGTTATTGCTAAAATCTATGCTTTTACTGCCCGCGGGTGTTACCACTATAAAGGGTGCTAACGCATTATGTTTTTCGCATAACATGTCTAAATCGTAGCCATTTAAGTGCTGATTGCGAGGATGTAACTTGTTGCTGTTTGATTTTGATTTCATAGCTTAAATTTAGCAATTTAATAATGACGCAATTGTATCAAATGCATAGCTAAAAAGTGCAACCATTTACTTTAGAATTAGCACGGCAACTGGTAGGATGAGTTCATAAAAATTATAAAGGAAAATACGTGGCAATCACTCAGCAATCACATTTTGTTCAATTAGCCGAACAGCAAACGTTGCATTTACGTCGTATTGCGAACGATGAGCAATCAGGTCCTGTGGTGTTTTTAATGCATGGCGCAGTAGAAAACGGCAAAATTTTTTATACTCACAGTAATAAAGGGTTAGCGCCTTTTTTAGCAGAGCAAGGCTATTGTTGCTATGTGGCGGACTTACGTGGGCGCGGAGAAAGTAAACCGCTTATAACTCGCCATTCAAAATATGGCCAAACAGAAGCCATAGTAGAAGATATTCCTGCTTTTATTAATCATATTGAACAATTAGAAGGTAAAAAGCCTGATTATTGGGTTGCCCATTCTTGGGGCGGCGTATTAATGAATAGCGTATTTGCGCGCTTCCCTGAATATTTGAAAGACGTTAAAGCATGTGCGTATTTTGGCTCAAAGCGTTCACTGTTTAATAACCATCCTAAAAAGTTACTGCAAGCGAATGTTATTTGGTATTTTATGGCGCCATTACTTGCTAAAAAACACGGGTTTTTAAATGCCAAAGGTTATAAATGGGGCAGTGATAACGAATCGAAAAAGTCGCACTATCAAAGTATGCAGTGGGCTAAAAAACGCCCGTGGGTTGATAGCGATGATGGTTTTGATTACGCCAGTGCGTTAGCTAAGCTGCATGTACCGCCTACGCTTCATGTTGCAGCAGTAAACGACAAAGCTCTCGCACAGCCTATTGATATTAAAAAGTTTATAGCAGAATCAGGGCCAGGCAAACAAACCTTAAAAATTTACGGTAAACGCCATGGTCACCATGTTGATTATGATCATATCAATATGCTTACCCACCCAAGCGCCCGTGATGAGCAATTTAGCGATGTATTAACCTGGTTTAATGATCATAGTTAATTAAGGTGTTTCATCTAGGAGTTTTAAAAGTGGTGTTTTATAGCGCTGCCAATGCGCCACTGCAGATGTATTTACAGGTTGTCTAATAGCTTGTTTGCTTAGTGTTGTTACGGCCGACTTTCGTGTGTGAAACTGCAAACACTGTGGCTCAAACTGGCAATTTAAGAACGAAAATAACGCGTTTAGTTGCGCTTTAGGCTCAGTTACTAATTGCTCATAACTCATATTATAAATGGCTATATCTGGCATACTCTGCCAATGCACCATTAGTTCGGTATAAAGTGTGTGGTAGTGCTTAAACTCTGTTAAATCACAAAAGTAAGGCTCATTTTGAGCAAAGTAATTACTAAATACCGAAAAAGCCGTTGCGTTAAAATCCCGACTTAAATTTACAAACTTAGCGTTTGGAAATA
Organism: Pseudoalteromonas sp. S3178; assembly: GCF_005886985.1. NCBI lineage: Bacteria > Pseudomonadati > Pseudomonadota > Gammaproteobacteria > Alteromonadales > Pseudoalteromonadaceae > Pseudoalteromonas > Pseudoalteromonas sp. S3178. Next base: position 7,032 of record NZ_PNCW01000019.1, read on the forward strand.
GTAAATAAATAAGCCCAATAGACTGATAATTACTCGGTAACTTATTAACAATATAAGGGCGAATTGGCTGTGCTGTTTTTAATGTTTCAATATAAATATTACGCGCTTTAGCTATTAAATCACTCGTAATCAAGTTCAAACACTCAGGGTAGGGCGTTTGTGTTTGTTGCTCAATAAAAGCCACCACCTGATTACTAATGCTTGAGTTTTCACCAAGTGTTGAAAACTGTGAATGATTTGCCAGCATTTGCTCAAGTAATGTTGAGCCACTGCGTGGCATGCCTATTATAAATACGGGGGTTATAGAGCCGGTAAAAGTGTGATCTGCACTTTTGATAAGTGCTGGTGTGTTTTGCTCTAAAATACGTTTATAAAAAGGATTCAGCTGTGCGGTATTAAAATCAGTGAGTTTTTTTTGTAACTTATTAGCAAGTACGTAATAGTTAAATGCTTGCTCTGTATCATCTAATTTATCGTAGCTCTTACCTAATGCGTAGTAACACACCATTTTTAAACGCAAGTTATTGGTTTGCGTTAAAAAGTGATGTAAATTACTTATGTAGTTGTGCTCTTTATTAAAGCGACCTAGCTGCACCAACTCAAATAATATGTAAGCCGTAACTGGGTATAGCCCCATGCTGAGTGCATGAGCAAACGTAGTGTGTGCTTTGTCGAGCTCACCGTAATTTAAATAATGCTGGGCTAAGTAGTAATGAGGCTCAGGGTTATGACTTGCTATGCTTTTGGCGTATTCAAGCACTTTTAGCGCATCGTTAGGAGAATTAACGCCATTAAATGCATCAGCAAGCGCGTGTAGTGGCTCTAACATATGCGGTAAAAGCCCACATGCCTTTTGCAATAAATAAACCGCTGCATCAAAGCGCTCTAACCTAAGAGCTATCCTGCCTAAACCAAATAATGCTTCGCCACTTTGCGGGTTACTATTTAAAATTGCTTTAAAATGAAACTCGGCTTCTTTGAGTTTATTCTCTTGGAGTAATTGGTTGGCTTTTTTAATTAGCATGATGAGGCATTATTGTTTTTTTAATTAATATAAAATAAAAAAGGCGAAATGTCTTAACATTTCGCCTTGGTCTATCATGAAAATAGTTTAGAAAGTATACGTAGCTTTTGCGTAGTAAAAGCCGCCGTTAATTCCATAAGGAGATGTTTCGTAGTACTGACCACCCCAGTTATTATTAGGGATACCCGTACGGTCTTCAAAATCAAGTTTTTCAGCATCTTGGTCAAACAAGTTTTGAGCACCAATCGAGAAACTAACAGACTCATTTAAGAAGTATGTAATTTCAGCGTCAATGGTTACTGCTGCGTCAGCTGTTTTTGCTGTTGCATCGTAATCTACGTGAACACCTTGGTACTCGCCGTAGTAGTTAGCACGTGTAAATAACGAGATTGATTCCCACTGTTGTGCCCAAGTAAGCGTTGCACGGTGGTTAGGTAAATCTTCTTCTAAACGTTTAACTTTAAACTCACCGGTAATGTCGCTGAACTTAGTTACTTCAGTTTCATTCCAGTTGTAAGCAAGGCTAAATGTAGAGCTACCACCGAGCATGTCGGCTGTGTAGTTTGCTACTAAGTCAATACCTTGAGTTGTTGTATCAAAGTCATTTGTGAAAAAGCTTACTTGCGCATAACTTTGCGCATTTGGTACGCCTGCTGCTTCTAACGTGTCTTTATCATCTTGGCTAAGTACAATTTTTTCAGATTGGCTGATACGGTCATCAACTTCAATGTTGTAGTAATCAAGTGTTAAGAATAAATCGCCAATAGTGTAAACCGCACCTAACGTGTAACTTTGCGACTCTTCTGGCTCAAGCTCTGTACCACCTAATTGCACTGCAATTGGGTTTGTTGGTGGTAATAGTGCTGAATCTTGTAATACGCCATCACTTAAGTTGGTTTGTACGTTACTTACATTAGCTTGGCCAACAGTAGGAGCACGGAAACCTGTGCTTACTGAGCCACGTACATTTAGATCTTCAGTTACGTGATACTGCGCCATTACTTTGTAGTTTGTTGTTGTACCAAAGCTGTCGTAATCTTCAAAACGTACCGCAAGGCCCATTAAGAAGTCTTCTGTAAAGGGTGCTTCAATATCTACATAAGCTGCGTAGTTACGGCGTGTATATTCGCCTGCGTCAGAAGGTTTGAAACCAGGGAAACCATTAGAGCCAATACCAAAACCTTGTTCAGTTAAAGGACCTGCAGTAAACGATGCTTCATCACCTGAGATAACAGTGAATGTTTCTTCATGCCATTCTAAACCACCGGCAATATTTACATCGTACGCTAGGTCAAAATCAAAGCCTTTAGAAAGGTCAAAGTTAAAGTTTTTCTCTAGTTGCTCGTATTTACCTGGGCTAAAATCACGCGGGCTGTCTGCACCTAATGACGCATTAACCGTATCGTAAATAAAGTAGCGAGATTCGTTTAAACCAACTGTACCGCTTAAATCGTAAAACGCACCTTTAAAGAAGCCACCCGTAAACATACCCTTTGTACCAATAGTTAAAGAGGTATCTGTGATGTTGCCACCAAAGTTAGGTGTAAAACCACCAGGGATCGTTTCATTAAATGCAAAACAATCTGGGTTATTAGCAACACCGCTAATGTAATCTGGGTTATCAAGCACGTTATCGTCGATTGCGATAGTTGGACAGTTACCGCTCATGTCTTCTGTTAAATCGGCAACAAGCAGTGTTTCACCGCCATCGTTTGAGTAAACACCTGGGCGAGTATGCGGGTTACGGTAGTAAAAACCACCACGTACGTCACGCTCAGAGTAGTTACCAAACATATAAAATTCTGAGTCGTTTGTTAGTTCTAAACCAAAGTTACCAAAAATTGAGATATCATCATCAACCTCTGGAGCACCCCAAACTTGCGCAAGCGAAGAAACTTCTGGCACACCTGCAGCAGAAAGTGCGGCTGCATCAGGGCGTTGCTCTGAACGACTTGTCGCATCAGCTGTTTTATATTGAAAACTTAAGTTAGCAAAACCGTTGTCGGTAAAGGGTAAGCCCACGTTACCTGAAATCTGTGTTGTGTCGCCATCGCCTTCATAGTATTGACCATGGCGTACTTCGAACTTACCACCTTCAGAGGCATCTTTAAGTTGGAAGTTCATTACACCGGCAATAGCATCAGAGCCGTATTGAGCTGCAGCACCATCACGCAGTACTTCTACTTGTTTAAGTGCAATGCTTGGAATAACGGAAATGTCGGCGCCTTGTGCACCATCATTTATACCACCGCCTAAAAATGCAATGACAGAAGCGCGGTGACGGCGTTTACCATTTAAAAGAATTAATGTGCTGTCTGAAGGCAAACCACGTAAGTTTGCAGGGCGTACAAGTGATGCAGCATCACTGATTGGGTTTTGATGAACATTAAAAGAAGGAACGGCGCCTTTTAAAAGCTCAAGCATATCGGTGTTACCCGATTTTTCTAATTCTTCACCGCCAATAATATCAATAGGAACAGGTGAATCACCGATTGAACGAGGAGCAGAGCGCGTACCTACTACAGCAATCTTCTCAACATTTTTATTTACTTTAGTTTCGCTTTGCTCGTCTGCTGCTATAGCTGAGCCTGAAATAAACAACCCTGCAGTGGTTGTTGCTAATGCAAATTTAATTGCTTGATTTAGCGCATTGTTTTTTAATTTCATTCTAAATTTCCCCAGTTAGAATAATTTTTGTTTTGTAATGCTTGTTTTGCACTACTATTTTTAGATTTTGGACTAGAAAAGAGAGGGGTTAACAATTGTATAAAAATGTATTAAGAGTACTTCTTGAACAATTAAGTTAACCTCAATTTTATGTCCTAGTTACAGCCTATACATAAAAAACAGAGAGGGCAATATTAATTAACCATTCAATAACAAAAACTTCAAACAAAACTAAAAATGCAACAATGGTGCATTTTAAAGGTGAAATGAACTATTTTGGTGCTTTGTGGGGGTGGGATTTAGTAAAATAATGCAGTTATAAAACGTTTAATGTTGCAATGTTGTTTCTTTTTCTGGTTTTTCTGTGTTTTCTAATTTTTTTAGAGCTTGGTTATAAATAGCTAATTGCTGTCTATATGCATCCCATACGCAAGGGCAGCAACTTCCTCCTCCACAACATTCATCGGGTTTCGGTTTTCCAGGTTTTTGCAGTGATTGATTTTTATTATGATGCATAATTGTACGTATTTAGTACCAAGTTGGTGCAAAGAATAAGGTAATGAATGGTGTAAGTAAATTATTCTTTGTGAACGAGTGTGCCTGTGTGAAAATAACCGTTATGCGATTATATAAAGTTATTCACCGTGCGCCTTGGCGGGTAGTTAAGATTAGTAAAAAGCGTCAACAGCTTCGCTTTCGTCGTGCTATGGTGGCGCTTAAAATTGCGCTCGAACAAGAAAAACAAGAAACCAAAGAAATGCTCACTATATATAGGCGCTACACGCAAGGCCAAACAAATAAAGAAGAGCTAAAGCGCGCTAATGAGCAATTTGTTGATATTTTAAAAGGGCTAGGGTTAGGTGTTTTTGCGTTGTTACCCTTTGCGCCTATCACCATTCCTTTAGTTGTAAAGCTTGGCAGCTTAGTAGGCGTTGATGTATTACCTAGTTCGTTTAATATCAACAAACCTATAAAAGAGCTAGATCAAAAAATAGCTCAAGAAAATCAAGAGCAACAGTCTAACAACTCGATAAAAAAGTAACAAAAATCCCTCTAAATTAGCTATACCTTTTAACTGTGCTTATTGATATGCTCTTAAGTACCATTTTTATAATATATGAGCTTTTTAATGAGTGCATTACTTCGTCATACTTCTTCTGGTATTCCTTTATCTTTTATTCTTAAAAACGAGTTAACTGACTGGCAATCTCAACAACCTGCTTTTATTCAAACATGGTTAACCAATAGCGGCTTTGAAAAACAAGGCTTAGCGTTAGTGCCAGATGCGCAAACGGGTGAGTTAAGCCACGTATATTGTTTATTACAAAGCAAAGAAGACTTTTGGGCAGCAGGCGAGCTTGCAAATAAATTACCGCTGGGCACGTATCAAATTCAAGGTGATGATGCCTTTATAGAGCAAGTGGCGCTTGGTTTTGTATTAGGCGGCTATGAGTTTAGCGAATATAAAGAAAAGCCAACTGCTAAAGCACAATTAGCCATTGCCGATGACGCGCTATATCAGCGTATTAAGCAACAAGCCGATGCTATTTATTTAGCACGTGATTTAGTTAACACACCGGCAGTAGATATGATGCCGCAGCATTTATCGCAAGTAATGGAAGATTTAGCCAATAATTACAATGGCGAGTTTACCCAGTGGATTGGCGATGAGCTATTAGAGCAAAATTACCCAACAATACATATGGTAGGTCGCGCAAGCGAAAACAAACCGCGTTTACTTGATTTAAAATGGGGCGCAAAAGACGCACCGCTTATTACCTTGGTAGGTAAAGGGGTATGTTTTGATTCAGGCGGGCTTGATTTAAAACCAAGCTCGGGCATGCGTAACATGAAAAAAGACATGGGCGGAGCAGCGCATGTAATTGCATTAGCACAATTAATTATGGCCGCTAACTTACCAATTAGATTGCGTGTCTTAGTGCCTGCGGTTGAAAATGCGGTATCGCGAAATGCATTTCGCCCAGGTGATGTAATTAAAACGCGTAAAGGCATTATGGTTGAAATAGATAATACCGACGCAGAAGGGCGTTTAGTGTTGTGTGATGCGCTTAGCGAAGCACAAAATGATAACCCTGAGCTAATTATAGATTTTGCGACCCTTACAGGTGCTTGCCGTGTTGCTTTAGGTACTGAACTGCCTGGCTTTTTCTCAACAGAGCGCGATGTAGCAAATGGTATTATTGATGCAGGAATGGATGTAAGCGATCCGGTGTGGCAACTGCCTTTATTTGATCAGTACAAAAGCTTTTTAAAGAGCGATGTAGCTGATATGGCAAACTGTGCAAGCACACCATTTGGTGGTGCAATTACCGCGGCGCTTTATTTAAAAGAATTTGTAGAGCCAACCACTCCATGGGTACATTTTGATGTAATGGCATGGAATTTACGTGCATTACCTGGTCGCCCTACGGGCGGTGAAGCGCTAGGGATTCGTGCAGTATTTAATTACCTGCAAAGCCGCTTTAATAAGTAAGTTTTTGATTCAATAGTAAGTGAATAACTTGAGCTTATGAGTGTTAAACCTCATACAGCTCAAGTGGTAAATTGTCTGGATCGGCAAAAAAGGTGAATTTTTTGCCGGTTATTTCATCCACTCTTATTTCTTCCACAGCGATATTTTGCGTCTCTAGATACTTTTTTGCTTGAGCTACGTTTTTAACTTTAAATGCTAGATGCCTTAAGCCTTGCGCTTCTGGGTAGCTTGGTCTTGCAGGTGCTCTATCAAACGAAAATAACTCTATTTGACTACCATCAGGCATGGCTAAATCTAATTTATAAGAGTTACGCTCAGCTCTAAAGTGCTCGTTAATAACTTCAAGTTTAAGTATGTTGCTATAAAAGTGTTTAGAACGAGCGTAATCACTGCAAATAATAGCAGCGTGATGAATACCTAAAAGTTTCAAATTTAATTCCTTAAAGCAAAAACGCACTTAAAAAGTGCGTTTTATGTATAGCTTATTACATATGTTTTTAGCTTGGCTCAGCTTCTTTACATGCTTTAACTGCTGGGGCTACAAGCTCAAGGCCTGTTAGCTCACAAGGTGGTAAGGTTGCATCACTTACTTTAATAGGTGTTACACGCTCGCCCCATTTTATGTAGCTTGCTGCCCACGTTAAACCGGCGCCAAACGCTGCCGACATTATATTTGAGTGTGGTTTAATTAGCCCTTTTTCAACAGCTTCACACAACGCAATCGCAATAGTTGCGGCCGACGTATTACCGTAGTCAGCAATATTTACCATTACTTTTTCATCAGGTACTTTTAAACGATGCTGAATTGCCTGAATAATACGTAAATTAGCTTGGTGTGGCACTAATACGTTTATGTCATCAAGGCTCAAATTGGCTTGCGTTAATACATCATCACACGCTTCGCTCATGCCTTTAACAGCACGTTTAAAAATTTCACGGCCTTCAAACAGTAAGTCAGACGGACCAATTGGCTCATATTTATTTAAATCGCTTCCAAAGTTGGTGATATGTAAAATATCTCTGTCTTCGCTGTCACAACCGGTTTTAGTACCAAGTAGGCCAGCAGGTGTGTCTGCGGCTTCAAGTACTACTGCACCTGCACCATCACCAAATAATACTGCGCTGTCACGGCGTGCCCAGTTTACATACCAAGTCATGCGCTCGGCAGCAATAACCACCGCCTTTTTAATCATACCTGCTTGAATTTGTGCAGTAGCTGCTTGAAGTGCATATAAAAAGCCAGAACACGCAGCATTTGTATCCATAGCTGCAGCACCTGTAGCACCGATATTTTTTTGCACCATAGAGGCAGTATTTGCTACTACGGTAGAGGGGGTACACGTTGCTAAAATAACTAAATCGATATCTTTTGCGTCAATACCTGCACAATCAATGGCGTGCTTTGCGGCAACGGTTGCAAGTTCAGCGGTACTTACATGACTAACTCTTCGAGACTTTATACCTGTACGTGTGGTGATCCACTCATCGTTGGTATCAACTATTTCGCTAATTTCATCGTTGCTAATGCTTGCTGGTGGAATGCATTTACCCCAACCAGTGATATGTGCGTAAGACATAGTGTGTTCTCTTAAAAGGTGGTCTGACATGTATTTCTAGTTGGGGAGTTATACCAAAAATTGCCCTTTAAGAGAAGTTATTACCCTATTTTGTCCCTTAAAGTTTTAATTTAGTGCAATTTTTGATTCATAAGCGGGGCATTTATCAATATAACCGTTCGAATTTAAAGCAAATAAAGGTATTATTAATTTAAGTTTGTACTGATAAAAGGGAAGTGCATGAGTAGCAAAATTAAAGCGTCGTTATTTAATCATTTAATAGATTCTGAGCGGCAGTTATTAGACCCAGATGTACGCCAATCAAGGGATGCATTAAATGCCTTGCTCGATGATGAATTTATTGAAATTGCTGCTAATGGCACTGTGTTCGATAAACACCATGTAATTACCCGCTTACCTACTGAAGTTGTTCCACAGTTTTATAATCAGCACTTTAAAGGGCGAATGCTTAGCGATGATGTAGCACAAATTAGTTATCAAGCTGCTTATAGGCGCTCAGCCAGGAGTGAATTTAATTATTCCCTACGAATGTCGCTGTGGCGTAAAAGTAACGAACAATGGAAAATGGTATTTCATCAAGGAACGCCGTGCGCGCTATTTACCATATCAATGGATGATGATTAACTGCTTTTATTAACGTTTTAAATTTTATAGGTAAACCGCACCTTGTTTATGCAAACCGATCCTACTATTAGTCGCCTTTTAATGCTTCGTAGTGGCGCTATTGTTGTGCAGTTAATTGCTGTACTGAGCGTGTATTTTTTATTAGAGCACCAAATAGCGTTATTGCCTTTATTATTGGTAATAGCGGTAGAGGCTATATTTCAATTAGTGAGCGTATTTGCCTATCGAAATGTAAGCCAAGCTCGCCCAGTTGGCATGTTAATGCAGCTCACTGCTGATGTATTATTTTTAACAATTTTGCTTTCATTAAGTGGTGGCGCAACCAATGCGTTTGTGTCGTTACTGCTATTACCTATAATGATTGCAGCTGTAACGCTCCGTGAAAAAGGACTCGCTTATATAGCGGTACTTGCTATTGCCGCTTATAGCTTTTTATTAATTAGAATGCCCGATCATAGTATGCATCAAATGAATATGAGTGGGCACTTTATAGGCATGTGGGTAAATTTTGTTTTAAGCGCAAGCGTAATTGCCCTCGTTATTGGCGCTATGAGTAGAGCATTAAAAGAACGCGAACGTACAATAGCCAAAGCTCGCGAAAAACAATTACGCAACGAGCAACTAGTAAGCCTAGATGGCGCAGCGGCGCAAATAACTCATCAACTCGCTACACCCATCGCTAACTTACAATTATTATTTGAAGAGCTTTTAGAAGAGCAACCAGATAACCCTGTCGCTCGTCAAATGCGAACGCCACTTAAGCAGTGTGCTACGCAATTAAACGACTTTAGAAAGCTCTCTGCACAGCTTCGAAATAAAAATACCAAAGAGCACACAACAGTTAGCCAACTGCAAACGCAAATTACCGACACATTATTACTGCAATACCCTGATCAGCACATTAATTGGTTAAGTGAGCCAATAGCAGCCACCTTAAAAAGTGATGCAATGCTATTACCTGCTATTCTCAATTTGCTACAAAATGCATGCATTGCTAATCAAAAAAATAACCAAACCGAGTTAGAGCTACGCTGGCAGCAAAATAATCAACATAGTGAATGTGTATATTTGCTAATTCGTGATTTTGGCAGCGGTTTTAGCCAATCACAGTTAGCAGAGCTTGGTGGGCAACTTATGCCTAGTAGCCAAGGTATGGGGCTTGCGGTTCTGCTTTCTAATGTAACGTTTGAGCGCCTAAACGGATCGCTTACTTTGTATAATCATGCTGGTGGCGGGGCGGTTGCTAAAGTAAAATTAGCCATAGTAAATAATGAGCAGTCACATACATGAAATTACTTATAATTGAAGACGATATAAACCTAGCCAACACCCTCGCTAGGCGTTTAACAAAACAAGGCTATAGTTGTGAGGTTGCGCATAATCAAAGTGATGCATTACTAAGTGCGCATAAATACTTGCCAGATTGTATTTTGCTCGATATGAAATTGGGTGACGATAACGGCCTTGCCTTAATTAAGCCACTGCGCAGCTTATTAGCGCAGGCGCATATTGTATTACTAACCGGATTTGCAAGCATAGCCACCGCAGTAGAGGCCATGCGTGTGGGCGCTGACGACTACCTTACTAAACCCGTTGATATGGCCACATTATTAAAGGCCCTAAACGCCGATTTAAATACGCAAAATGTGAGCAGTATTGTAACACCGGTTATGTCGCCAGAGCGTTTAGAGTGGGAGCACATCCAACAAGTACTGCATAGTAATAATGGCAATGTGTCGGCCACTGCGAGGCAGTTAAATATGCACAGGCGTACATTGCAGCGGAAGTTACAAAAAAAGCCGGTTCAGCAGTAACCGCTTAAAGGATATAAAATGAGTGATGATGCGGCTACATTAATGCGTAATCAAAAAATTATATTATTCGATGCGCAGTGTAAATTATGTAGTGCGTGGTGTAATTTTATAATTAGTAACGATGCCAATGTCATTTTTAAACTATGCAGCGTGCAATCACCAAAAGGTGCACTGCTGTTAACTCACTTTGGTTTTTCAACCACACAATACGCCTCAATGGTTTACCTACAAAACGGCAAAGCGTACACGCAAAGCCATGCTTTTTTTGAAGTAGTAAAGCAGCTAGATTACCCCTATAAATTAGCCACTGTATTTAGTATTTTACCTAACAACTTTAATAATTGGCTGTACGATAAAATTGCTTTAAATCGCTATACCTTATTTGGCAAGTACAACTATTGCAAAATACCCAGCCCAGATGATGCAAAGCATTATTTATAAACTAGTCGTTCATACATTGCAGTATAAGTAGATGATAGGTTTAAGTGGCTGTGCTAAAATCGCCGCGTTTTAAATTATCAGGGCTTTGAAATGGCAAGTACAGCGCACGCACTCCACATATTGGTTAAACACAAAGAAATAGCAGAAGACATTATTAAGCAATTAGGTAAAGGTGCAAAGTTTCAAACCTTAGCTAAAAAATATTCGTCGTGCCCATCGGGTAAAAAAGGTGGTGACCTAGGCGAATTTAGACGCGGGCAAATGGTTCCGCAGTTTGACAAAATAGCCTTTAATGGCGCTATTTTAGAGCCCCATTTAGTTAAAACTAAATTTGGCTGGCACGTTATTAAAGTTCTTTACCGTACTTAATAAGCTTGCTGACAAATACTCAAAAGGCTGCACTCTGCAGCCTTCAATATATAAACTTACCCGATTATTAATTATCCAAGTTAAACTCAATTGTTATTTCTAAGTTTTTGTCAGGTACAGCAATACCATTAACAACCTTAGGTGAGTATTGCCATTTTGATAAGGCGCGTTTGGCTTCACTATTAAACACTTGCTCAGGTTTAGCGTTAATAACTTTAATATTATTTGGACGCCCACAACTATCTACATAAATCACTGTAGCCATTGATTTACCTGACATCGTTTCCTCTGGTGAATAGGGCGTTAATTTGAAGCGTCAAACTCCGACAGTGAGGCATTAGTGTTATGTTGCAAAACAGAAGTAAAAAATTTATCGTAAACATCGTTGAGCTGTTTATTGTAATCGCTCCAACCTTCTAAGTTTACTCTAAATTCCAAATTCGAATAAGCATACTCAGAGAGCGCATCAATATTAGTTCTGTTCCATTACTCCTGCGGTGCAAGTGCATCTTTTGTACCGGAGCCGTTAATATTGAATCCATACACCATAGAATGCAGTGTTAGTTCAATTCTTGCTTTTTCGGCCCAATCCAAACCCTCTGTTGCTTTATTCCATGCTGTTTTCACATGCAAAGGCGCATTAACAGGAGGGAAATGTATACTTCTTGACTCACCTATTTCAACGATGCCATCATTATTTAAATCTACCAAATCTGAGCCATCAGGTTGGCTTAATAGATTTTGAGCACCTTCGGCACTTAATGAATCAACATTAATAGTAGAGGCGAGGCTATTGGCTTTTTTTACGAGTTGTAGTTCATCAGTAGTGAGTGACTTTAAAAATGCCTTTGGGGTATTAGTGTCTTCCTTTGTTTGCTTTAGAATGTCTGCAAATCCAGAAATTTCAGTTTCATTTAAATCACGGATTTGTAGTTTATTTAGCGAAGAAACGCTAAGTTGAGTGTCAATATTTAACATTATACATTCCCTATGTGATTAAACAGGTAACCATGCCTCTTATAGTAAGCAGGATAGTTTTGATGTTGTTTATAGACGGCATAGTATTGCCGATGTCTTCTTTAAAGCATTACTCGATAAATAGGTACAAGTTACATGCCAAAATAGTTAAATGTATAAATAGAGATATGTTGAAGTTTGTTATATCAGGAGGAAGCATTGGACTGCTCATCTATCTAATTAAAAACTAAGTTTAAATGTTGTTAGTTATAGAGGATTGTAAAAACGCCCACTATTAATTAGCGGGCGTTTTATTGTTGAAATACTTAGCCAATTTTATTTATAAAGCTAATAACTAAACTTCTTGCTTGGCTTCTTCTTCACTAATTTGTTTAAGTGCTTGAATAAACGAATCGCTTGGTTGTCCGCCATTAATTGCATATTTATCGTTGATAATAAAGGTAGGTACCGAGGTAATACCCATTTGCTTAAAGCGGTCTTGCTCTTGGCGCACTGTTTGTACGTATTTATCTGAGTGTAAAATACTGCGGGCCTCTTCTTTATCAAGGCCAACACTTGCTACTACATCAAGCAGAGCGTCTTCTTGATTTAAGTATTTTAAATCGGTGAAGTGTGCTTCAAACATGGCAAGAAATAATAGAGTCAGGTCTTTCTTCTTGCGTTTTGTAGTAAAAGGCAAGATACAAAACCTGACCCTGCTGGTGTGCACGCGATTAATTACAGAAATAAAATCATATTTAGATTTTGCTTATAAATATGAAATTCAAATACCTCATGGAAGAGCTGATGCACCTGGGCTTCATGCTGAAGTTCGATCAGTAAATAAAATATTAAAAGAGAACCCCACAGTTAGTTTTTCAGATATTTCGATTGCAACTGTGAGGTTAAAAGGCGATGACGCAGGAATAAACTTTCCTGCTTGTATGAATTGTTCTGGTATATTAAAAAAGTTTGAAATTCTCACGGGAAAAGTTGAATAATGAAATGTGAAGCTCCACCACTTGTTGTGTTTGATGCGCTAGTGAACCAAGATAATACCTACTTTTTTAAAGGAACGCCCTTTACGGGCGTTGCTATTTTCGCTGAAAGCGGGATTGTTGTTAGTAAAAAGCAATTTCTTAATGGTCAAATATTGGGTGATTACGATTTACCTTTTATAGACATTAAAGGGCTTGAGCTTTTAGATGCGGCCATTGATCAAGAATGGGATGGAAATCTTCAGCTTATTCACGAAGGCAAACCTTTCAATGGTGTTGTCTATGAGACTGCCTATGGTTGGGTGTGTGATGTACGTTGTATCATTGAAGGATGGGAATTAGATGGTTTGTCTCAACAATTTCATAAGCATGATTGCTACTCTGAATTAATTTATGGCGCAGGGCCTCTTCGGTATGAATATATATGGAATGAACCTTCAGTGATGTCTTATTATAAAGCTAGGTTTCAAGCAGAGGATAAAAGAAGTTTAAAGTTAGCTTTTAGTAAAGAAAACAGGCTTCGTGGTATATATATCTATAAAAGTATTGACGATATCTTTTCTTTGAATGCTGCAGTTGATAATTCACCGCTAAAAATTACTAGCTTTAACGATATAAAAAAATTGTCTTCTGATAATGTTATAGAGCTTAGCTTACAAGACGTAACGGATATAAAATTTACAGAATTACTGCCGTCGCTGTTAGAATTCCCAGTTAATAGGCTTCTTGTCTCAAATATTAGCAGGAATATTTTATATGAGCTTAACAAACATGCTTGGCTGGAGCTAGAAGAACTAAGCTTTCACCATTTAGTTAATTTAGGGCTAGATGAAGTCATTGCTTTTCGAAATGATAACTTTAAGAATGTAAATATTTCATACGAAAATAAAACTTATTAATGAGTATGTGAGACTGATGGTTTTTCATAAGTCTTTTCTTTATGCTCTTTTAAAGTACTATTAACCAATTGGTCTGCTTGGCGAGTGGTTTCTGGGAGTCGATATTTAGACGCTAGTTTTAACACCCACTCCACTGCAGTATCTAGTGATACTTTATGGCCAATGGATACATAAACGGGTTTGATATTATCTTGCGTACGTAGCACTTTGCCAATAATCTTGTCGTCATCTATTAAATCAGACGTTGCGCCACGGTGTTTTGCAAGTTCTTTAAACTCACCTAATAACTTGCTCTTGCCACAGCCTATAGTGGGGATATCTAAGGTGACACCTAAGTGACAAGCAAGGCCGAAACGTCTTGGGTGTGCAAGGCCATGGCCATCGCAAACGATCAAATCTGGCACAGTTGTGAGTTTATTAAATGCACTTAAAAGTGGTGGGAGTTCGCGGAAAGAAAATAACCCGGGAATATAAGGGAAGCTAATAGGTTCAATGTTGGTTTGTACTTCAAGTACTTCTAATGTATCAGCATTCAGTACTGTAATTGCGCCAACAACTTCAGATGATTGTTCGTTATAGGCAACATCGACACCAGCAATTGTATTTATATCATTAAATTCGTTATGTATTTTTACAGATTTAGCTAATTTTTCTTGTTTCGCAATAAATAGCAGTTCATCGAAATGTTGTTGCTCTTCCATGTGACTTATAAAATAGTATAATTTGAAGTATCTCATCAAAGTATAACACTAAAGCTGGGTTGATCTAGGACCAGTTTAAAAAACCATCCACCTTTAATGATTTGCCTCCACTTAGGGCTATTCACCGAGGAAGAAAAGAATAGGGTCAGAAAAGAATAAAAAGAGTAGGGCATCCATTAGAAAGTTCCGATCAAGTAGGCAGCTGTGTTTTCTTGATCTTTTTATTCAAAAAACCAAATGTTGTTATTTTTAAACTCACTTTAGATATGACTACGCATCTAATAATGACGTCGATTGGTGTGAATATGCACTGTGGCTTGAATAAAGAACGCCATATGAATTTAGGCAGTTTAATTAAGCATCATTGATGATTAATTAAGGCTCTTGGCTTTCGCCTCAGTCATCGTTTAGTGCCAATGTCTGTCCAGTTCTTGGTAGCGATGGCATTGATATCGGCAGCTATGCAGACAATGCACGCCAAGTGCTTGACGAAAAGCTAGTGCTACCTGCTGGTGTGGTGCAGAAATACAAGCGCTAGGTAACACTTTACAAACATTTGAAAAATATTCTGATAAAATTGAATTTCGCAAAGTGCAGCAGAAGTTTCAAACTGGCAGCAGCTTAAAGCCAACGTTTGACGTGACAAATTACACCATTGGAAAGATTCAGTTATGAGCGAATTAAAGTACCACAATGACCACTATAAATTAGTGAACTTGCAAAATGCCTTTCAAATTCATTTAGATACTTATAACAATAGGTGGCAGCGTTATCTCGAGCTAGAGCCCGCGATTTATGAGGAGCCACAGGCACGGTTAAACTCTGACGCAATGGATTGTATAAGTCTAAGCTTTCATGCACAAAATGCAGAAAAAGGGCTTGAGGGCGTGCCTATTATGCGCTTTGGCCTAGATTTATTGCATGCGCATTATAATTTAGTGTCAAACCCCGGGCAGCGCCATATTTTTACTTTAAAAGATCACGTATTTCGCTTAGAAGGTCATTCTGAACATCGGTTAATCATGATTGATTACTGCAATTAAGTTTAGCCCTGTGCTTAAGAGATGCTGATGCGACTGAGCTAATCTGTCGATGCGAAGAAAATTGGCTTGAGTACCCTGACGCCCTTGACTACGCACTCCTAAATTTTGTGCGAAATATATTTGTACAAGACGCAGACCAAACAGTGTTATTACGCGAGGTAATGGAAAAGTCAGGCCCTGAGCATGTTGATGAATTTAGAGCGCCTTACGTGAACCAGCTTTTCTTGCCTTATTTGGATGTGTGGGTAGCGCTTTTATTAAACGATGAAGCTCATTATAAACGGGCAATCTTCAAGGCTATTGAATTACACTATAAGTTTTACAATGACCCACCAGAGGGCACAGTTACGTGGAAAGGCGATGTAGCTCTGCTAATAAGCGCAGTGGCTAGCCTTGCCTATGATAAACATGGTTGGCAAGTACCCGACACCCCTTACCTGCCAAAGTGGCTGATTTACAAAGAGTTTGAATATGCTTAAATCATCCTCGTTTGGCTACGAGTTAATTTTATAAGGTGGATTGGAGTGTATAACTATTTATTTAAACTAGGCTAAGAGGCTGCATATTGCAGCCTTTAATTTTTTCTAGCTAACTAAACTTCTTGCTTAGCCTCTTCTTCACTAATTTGTTTAAGTGCTTGAATAAACGAATCGCTTGGTTGTCCGCCACTAATTGCATATTTATCGTTGATAATAAATGTAGGGACGGAAGTAATACCCATTTGCTTAAAGCGATCTTGCTCTTGGCGCACTGTTTGTACGTATTTGTCTGAGTGTAAAATACTGCGGGCCTCTTCTTTATCAAGGCCAACACTTGCTACTACATCAAGCAGAGCATCTTCCTGATTTAAGTATTTTAAATCGGTGAAGTGGGCTTCAAAAAAGGCGAGTTTTAACTGCGTTTGTTTACCTTGTTCGCGCGCCCATGTAAGTAGGCGGTGTAAATCAAAGCTGTTGATCATGATGCGTTTGCCATCAAAATTAAACGTAAAGCCAGCACGTTTTCCTGCTTCGAACATGTTTTTACGATTTTCATCGCCTTGCTCTTCGCTTAGGTTGTACTTTTGCATTAAGTGTTCGTTTAAATCTTGACCCTCAAGTGGCATATCAGGATTTAGCTCAAAAGGATGCCACGTAATATCTGCACTCATTTCGTCTTTAAGTTGGCCAAGCGCTGTCTCTAGGTTTTTATAACCTACCACACACCATGGGCACATTACGTCTGACACGATATCAATTTTAAAGTTTTTCATATTCATCCTTTTGCGGATTGCTTTGGTATAACAAACGATATTGGGATGAAGTATGCATTATCAATCCTCAAACTAAAAAGAGCAGCTAATGGCTGCTCTTTTTAAAGGGTTTAAGCGTTAAGCCCGAAAGGGTCGTCAATACTATAACTTGGCTGTGTAAACCAATGCGGTCCGTTGTCGGTCATATAAAAGTGATCCTCTAAACGTACGCCAAATTCATCGGGTATAACTAGCATTGGCTCATTACTAAAACACATGCCGGGGGCAAGTGGGGTTTTGTCTCCACCAACTAAGTATGGCCATTCATGAATGTCTAAGCCAATGCCGTGCCCCGTTCGATGTGGGCAACCGGGTGTTTGATACTGTGGCCCCAATCCTTGAGCCGCTAAATAGTGACGAGCCCCTGCATCAACCTCTTCACACGTTGCACCAATCTTAGCTGCATTAAACGCGGCGAGTTGCGCTGCTTTTTCGTGATCCCAAAACATGCGTTGGCGCATTGTTGGTTCGCCAAATACATAAGTACGGGTAATATCCGATAGGTAATCGTGTACTTTACAGCCGGTATCAATTAATACCATATCGCCTTTTTTAAGTACTTGTGCATCTTTAACACCATGAGGGAATGAGGTCGCCACACCAAACAATACAATGCAAAAATAGTTACCAGGCGCGCCTACCTTTTGATGCGCTTTTTTAATAAAAGCTTCTACTTCTGTGGTGGTAATACCTTCGTAAAGCATACTAGCAGTTGCTTGATGTACAGCTAAAGTCATGTCCATTGCGCATTGCATAAGCGCTAATTCGTTTACCGACTTATGCATTCTACAGTGTGCAGTAACGCTTTGTGCATTGATTATATTTAAGCCTTTTTGCGCTTTGTTAATACCATCGAATATAAAAAACTGCGCACTTTCATCAATGCCTATTGTGGCATTGTCATTAATGTTCAGTTGCTTTAATACGTTAACAAATAGCGCATAAGGGTTTTCGTGCTCTTGCCAACCATGAATTGGGCCTTCAACCACTTTAAAGCCATTTAGGGTGCCAATTTCAAAATAAGGCGCTATGTATTGTACTTCACCAATAGCAGGGAGTATTGCACCAACCATTCGCTCGCTTGCATACCATTTCATACCTGTAAAGTAGGTGAGGTTTGACCCTGCGTTTAAATAAATGGCATCTATGTTATTGGCCGCCATATAAGCTTGCGCTTTTGCTATTCGCTCAATATGTTCATCAGCTTGAATAGGCTGTACCGAATGGGTCATGTTACTTAAACTGGCCAGCGCTTGCTCTGGGGTATTAATACCCACACCGATTGTGCTCATAGGCTTCTCCTTAGAATTTTTTAACATTGTGAATAATGTATTTTTTAAATTCAATTATCTGCGACCAGCCGCATTTATAATTACTTTAATGAGGTTGGCCCAAGTAAAAAGCTATGTAGTGTGGTAATGGGCGTAAATGCCCATTGTTAGCTATTTTTTTGCGTAAGCAAGGCGTGTTAATTTATTACTGGTGTGGTAGCTATCTAACCCAGTTACAGCCACTGTTTCTATTGCTTGCAAGTCTAAAAATCCATCGCTTTGCAGAGCAACTTCGTCTAAATATACATCGGTAATTTCACCTATAACCAGCTCGGTACCATTAACGGCTAAGTGTTGGTGCTCAACGTATTTTACAGAGTATTTTAATCGCGACTCTTGCACAAAAGGGGCTGTAAATTCATTTAGGTATTCTGGCGTTAAACCTGTCGCGTCAAATTCTGACTCGCCTTTATCGTAGCGGGCTGAGGTTTGATGAGCTTGCTTATAAATTGCTTTATTAACTTGGTTAATGGTGTAACTACCCGTTTCTATTATGTTTTCGAACGTATGGCGAGGCACGCTATTAGGGCGCATGATCATGCCAACCAGTGGCGGGTGAGCACCTAAATGTATAACCGAGCTAACAATAGCAAGATTAGTGTTGCCTTGTTTATCTTGCGTGCCAATTAAGTTGGCGCTTTTAAAACCCGAAAGCGAATTAATTAAATGAGTACGGGTGTGTTTTTCAAGTGCGTCTATGCGCTCTTTAGTAAAATGCATTAAAGGTCCTTACCACGGTATGGTGTCCCCTTGCCAATCTAAATAGGCCGGTTCACCATTAAGTTCTAAATGAGGGTTATTAAATGTGAGTGTAAAAAGCTGCTTAGCTACAAATTCAGCTGTAAAAAGTTTTCCCGCAGGTACGTTTTTTTGAAATGGTTTTGAAAGCGCTGTATCGGTTGTGCCCGGGTGAAATAACACCAGCTTGGTATTTTTAGCCCGGCGAGCCAGTTCTATCGCTGCGGTTTTAAATAGCATGTTAAGTGCTGATTTAGAGGCGCGATACGTATACCAACCGCCTAATTTGTTGTCGTTAATGCTGCCTACACGCGCACTAAGTGCAGTGATAGTGCACTGCGTTTTATGTGTTAAAAGTGGCAAAATACTTTGCAGGCAAAGCAGGGGGGTTAGCGTGTTTGAGTTTAGAAGTTGGTTAAAATATTCAGCGTCTATATCTTCAAGTTTTTTTTCAGGCATGTGGGTTTTGTTATGCAGCGTACCGTTAAATATAACAACTTGTTTTATATTAGCGTTTTGCTCTTTTAAGTAGGCGGTTACTCTAGCTAGGCTTTGCTTCGTGTAATCGGTTTTTAAATAAACAACACTGCCATCTGCTTCAGTAACTTTAGCACTTACGCATACAACTTGATAAAGCGGCGCATTAATTTGTAAATGCTCAATATAGGCTTTTGCTATTGCACTACTTGCGCCAAATAAAACAATCGTTTTCATTTAACACCTCTAGTTTTAATACTACATTGGCCGTTTGAACATTTGGTATTTGGCATTAAAAAGCGGCTAATTGAGTGCCTATACTTTGCAAAAAACAAGTATCCGCAGTCAGCGAAAAAACTAATTATTGGCAAGCGAAAAATTTTCAACCAGCGATGCTTACCTACAATTTTCCATGCTTGGTATGTAACATCTAAACCGTATATCATTTCACCAGTGTGCGTTTGCGCTTGTAAATAAGTCATTGCTTTATCTTTATCAATATACGAATAGCGCTCACTAAAATCGGCGGCGTTAAGATCTTCAAGCTTAATTTTATTTTTAGTGTCTGATTGCTTTAGCTGCGCCATTTCGGTGCTACAAAGGGGGCAGTTACCATCATAAAAAATGATCATAAAATTGGTTAGCGTTTATTTTTCATATACTTTTTTACGACAAAGCATTGCAAATGGATCTATTAAATATTGCCTCATAATGATATTAATAGCACTCCACGAAACAAAGGAGACTGAGAAATGAGTGAACAATATGCCGCCTTGCGAGGTAATGTAAATTTACTAGGGCAATTATTAGGGCAAACAATTAAAGATGCCCAAGGCCAAGCGATTTTAGATAAAGTAGAAGAAATTCGAGCTTTATCAAAGTCATCTCGCAGTGGTAACGAAGACGACCGTCAAGCATTAATAGAAGTATTACATGCGCTTAGTGACGAAGAGCTTTTACCGGTTGCCCGTTCATTTAATCATTTTTTAAATTTAGCTAATGTAGCAGAGCAGTTCCACACTGTTTCGCGTTTTAATGATGTTGGCTTTTGCCAACTAAACCCTCTCACTCAAACATTAAAAACGTTAACTGCAAAAGCAAAAGAAGGCCAATTAGATAGTAATCATCTGGCCGAAACACTCTCAAAACTCCACATAAATTTAGTATTAACTGCTCACCCAACGGAGGTGACGCGCCGAACAATGATCAACAAACAAGTTGAACTCAGTGAATGTTTAGCGTCGCTTGAACGCAAAGATAATTTAGAGCAAGAACGCACTGCTATTTTAAACCGTATTGCACAGCTTATTAGCCAAGCGTGGCACACAGACGACATTCGTCGTTCGCGTCCTACGCCTATTGATGAAGCTAAATGGGGCTATGCAGTTATTGAAAATAGCTTGTGGCATGCTGTGCCGCGTTTTTTACGTGAGTTTTCAGATCAAGTAAAAGAGCATTTAAGTTTAGAATTACCAATCGATTACAGCCCTATAGAGTTTACCTCTTGGATGGGGGGAGACCGCGATGGTAACCCGTTTGTGACCGCGCAAGTGACCACACAAGTGCTTGACCATGGCCGTTGGATGGCACTTAATTTATATATTCAAGACTTAAAAACATTGTGCGCTGAGCTTTCTATGTCTGATGCAAGCGATGAGCTTATTGAGCTTGCAGGGCAAGAATTTGAACCATACCGTGCAGTAATTAAAAAGCTTAAAACGCAAGTTGCTGAAACCGTGGCTCACTTAGGCGCTAAAATTAAAAACAAGCGCAGCGATTCACAAGACTTAATTACTGATATTAATCAAATTAAACACCCAATAGAAGTGTGTTACCGCTCGCTATTAAAGTGCAACATGAAAGTAGTTGCTGATGGCTTATTACTTGATTTATTGCACCGTATTAATAGCTTTGGCCTGCGTTTAGCTAAGTTAGATGTGCGCCAAGATTCAGATCGTCACAGCGATGTGTTTTCAGAGCTAACACGCCACTTAGGCTTAGGTGATTACAACCAATGGCAAGAGCAAGACAAGCAAGCATTTTTGCTTACTGAGCTTAATTCTCGTCGCCCGCTAATTCCTAAAAATTGGCAACCAAGTCCAGATGTGCAAGAAGTGCTCGACACCTTCGATGTCATTGCAAAGCAAGATGAAAAAACATTTGGCTTATACATCATTTCAATGGCGCGTACTGCCTCTGATATTTTAGCGGTACAACTACTGTTAAAAGAAAGTGGCTGTCAGTTTGATTTACCCGTTGCACCATTGTTTGAAACACTTGACGATTTAAATGCGGGTAGCGATGTAATTACTACATTGCTTGATAACGTGTGGTACCGCGGGCACATTAAAAACACTCAAAATGTAATGATTGGTTATTCAGATTCTGCCAAAGATGCCGGTATGATGGCTGCTGGTTGGGCGCAGTACGAAGCAATGGATAAATTAGTACAGCTTGCAGATGAGCGCGGCATTGAGCTTGTTTTATTCCACGGCCGTGGTGGTACAGTTGGGCGTGGCGGAGCACCGGCTGCTCAAGCGCTTCATTCACAACCACCGGGTTCTTTAAAAGGCGGCTTACGTGTAACTGAGCAAGGCGAAATGATCCGCTTTAAGTTTGGTTTACCTGATGTTGCACTGCAAAGCTTAAATATTTACGCAGGTGCAGTACTGCAAAGTAACTTATTACCACCACCGGAGCCAAAACCGCAGTGGCGTGAAGTAATGAAGTTAATAAGTGAGGAGTCGTGTGAGCATTACCGTAATGTAGTTCGTCATGATGAAAACTTTGTACCTTACTTTAGAATGGCTACCCCAGAGCTTGAGCTGTCTAAATTACCATTAGGCTCACGCCCTGCTAAGCGTAATCCAAATGGTGGCGTAGAAAGTTTACGTGCCATTCCGTGGATTTTTGCATGGAGTCAAAACCGTTTAATGCTACCTGCATGGCTAGGTGCATTAACAGGCTTAAAAGCAGCGCTTGATAAGTATGGACTTGAAACGCTACATGAAATGAGCCTGCAATGGCCGTTTTTCAGAGCGCGCCTAGAAATGCTAGAAATGGTATTTAGTAAAGCCGACAGCTGGTTAAGTGAGCATTATGATAACGCGCTGGTGGAGGATATGTACAAACCACTGGGTGTGTCACTGCGTAAAGAGCTTGAAGAGGCGATAAGCCTTGTTCAGTCACTCAGCCCGCAAAAAAGCTTATTAGCGGACCAACCATGGATCAAAGAGTCTATTGGACTTCGTAATCCGTACACCGATCCGCTTAATGTACTGCAAGTTGAGCTACTACGACGTGCACGCTCAAGCGAAAAAGGCAGCGAAGGCGACATTGATAATGCATTAATGATCACCATGACAGGTATTGCGGCAGGTATGCGTAATACAGGTTAATACGTGATTTTATTATAGTGATAGTAAATCACTAATTTAATGTAATCGGTATTTTAAAAGGGAACACGCTGTGTTCCCTTTTTTTGCGTTTAATGGCCTAGCAATTTGGGCCTTAACCTTTTAAACTACTTAGCCATTGAATAATTATAATATGTTATGGCTTCAGCAACTTTTACTGTGCAACAAGACACAGCTCTTACAAATTCACATATCTCTTTAAGCGTAGCGCAAACTCAAGCTTTACGTAGTCAATTAAAAGTCCAACGGGGCATCTTAAATTCTAATAATATTAAACAACTATGCGCGCAATTTAATGTCTCTGATGATGCGTTATTACAAGGTTTAGTACCGCTTGCCTCTGAATTTTCAGTGGCTCCCGTTTCACACTTTCATGTGGGTGCTATTGTTAAAGCGCTTGATGAGCAAGGCGATGTAAATTTTTATTTTGGTGCTAATGTAGAGTTTGACCATCAAGCACTTAGCTTAGTGGTACATGCGGAGCAGTCGGCTATAAATAATGCCTGGTTAAATGGTGCTAAAAAAATAGTTAAAATAGCAATTAGTGATGCACCGTGTGGTTACTGTAGGCAGTTTATGAACGAGCTGGCCGATGCTAAAGAGTTTGACATTTTACTGCCAGAGCAACATTTTAAACTCGCTGATTTATTACCACATTCATTTGGGCCTACCGATTTAGGCAACGAGTTTAGTTTGTTTAATCCAAAGCCTCATCAGCAAGCGTTTGCTAATACTGGGCTTGATGGCAAATTAGCAGCCATGGCACTAAATGCATATGTTCCATATAGCCAAAATTTTAGTGCTGTTAAAATTAGTACCTTTGATGATGGTGATTTTTACGGCAGTTATGCAGAAAATGCAGCCTATAGCCCAAGCCTTTCGCCACTGCAAAGTGCGCTTAGTCAGCTGTTTTTAGCGGGGCTTAGCTTTAATGGTAATACGGTTAAATCAATCACCCTTTTAGAAACACAAGGTCATGAAAATCAAGGTGGTGTGGCACGTGCCGTACTTGCAAGCTTTGACAACCTACCTGAAATAGAAGTGATTAGCGCAGAGCTAAGATAACCTGAACTCTGGTTAAAATAACCTGCCAAAAACAATAAAGCACAGCAATTGCTGTGCTTTATTCGTTTAATTAAAGTGCTAAGAAGGGATTAGCCTAATAGTACTTTTGCAGCTTCTAATACGACTGCTACTGATTTTCTTTCAATTTCGCCGTGATCTACATTTGGGATTTCTTGACGAGTACGGTTAACAAGTACACCCGCAACACATGCTGCTTGTAAGCCAAGAGCTGCACACATTGTAAATAATGTAGCCGACTCCATTTCGTAGTTCATCACGCCTAGGTTTTGCCACTCTTCACAGCTACCTTGTAATGACTTTGGTACATAGCCAGAGTGTGTATCGTAACGCTCTTGCCCTGGGTAGAACGTATCGCTAGATGCGGTAATACCAATATGAAACTCAATATCTAGGTTTTTACACGCTTGTACCATAGCTTGTGTTGCGTAAAAGTCAGATACCGCAGGGTAGCTAAGCGGTGCAAAATGTTGGCTTGCACCATCTAAACGTACAGATGCTTGGCTAATTAAAATTTCGCCTTCATTAATGTGTGGCTGAATAGCGCCTGTAGTACCAATACGTAAAAATTTACGCACGCCAAGTTGCGCTAATTCTTCTACTGCAATCGATGTAGATGGGCCGCCAATACCAGTTGAACATACCACTACTGAGTGGCCATTTAGCTGACCTAAATACACATGAAATTCGCGAGTTTGAGCTAGGCAGGTTGGGTTGTCTAGGAATTGTGAAATACGTGCTGCACGATCAGGATCGCCCGGTACAATCGCAAGTTTTGCACCTTTAAGATCGTCAATACATAGTCCTAAGTGAAATACCTTTTCCATAACTAAGCCTTTTATAAAAATTTGTTGTCAATCTAGCATCATTGCCATAAACGTTTACCAAGTACAGGACGTTTGTCCGTTTTGCGCTAATCCCCTTTAAAAATATTAAGATACAACGATTTATTCATCTACTTTGAATATTCAATCAAGCACTTAACCGCTATAAGCAAAGGCGCTGTTGACTTGCCCATGCAGACATTATATGTATCGGGCAAGAGCAATAACACACTAATGTTTACTGATTAAAAACAGAGTTAAAGTTATTAAAATTCATATGTTTAATGTTTTATTTGAACTTTATTTAGACCCTTGCGGCTGCGTTTTAAGAGCGCAAAAAATGGTTTATTAAAATTAAATTAAAGTTTAGGTATTTTTTATCTTTTTGCATAACTAATCAAAATAACTCAGTTTCACACAGTAAAAGTTTATAGAGGTTTATTATGAGCACACAATTTCAAGCATTTAAAAATAAAGTTGAGCACTGCTTGTGCTCTCCTGGTGATGGCGTATTTACTGTAAATACAGCTAAAGAGCGCAAAGCCGCACTTCGTAATAAGCTTTATGGGCAAACCGAGAATGTAGATCCACTTTGGCGCGACTCTTTAAATGAGTTACCAAACTCGCCGCATAAAGCGGTTATGTTAGGGATCAGCTCAGATTGTGGTGGCGGCATTTTACGTGGTGCAAACTGGGGGCCGTTATTTGTACGCTCTGCGCTTATAGATCAACAACCGCAGTGTCACTCATTCGATTTAGGTGATGTACGTGTAATCCCTCATTTATTGCATGATAAATACTTAAACGATGCAACCATTTCTAATTGTCAAAAAGCCCTTTACGGCGATGAAAATAATGACTACTACGTAAGCCCGCTTTCTATTACTGAAGACGTGTGTGATAGCTTTTATGCGACGTTTAAAGACAAAGGTATTTTTGGTATTGGTGGCGATCATTCAATTAGCTACCCGCTAACTAAAGCCTATTTAAAAGCAAAGCGCGAGCAAGGTAAACGTACTGCAATTATTCATTTTGATGCGCACACCGACTTATTAGTAGAGCGTTTAGGTATAGATTTATGCTTTGGCTCGTGGTGTACGCATATTTTAGAATTTTTACCAGCTCCGCATCATTTAATTCAATTTGGTATTCGTTCAAGCGGTAAACCAAAAGCGCATTGGGAAAGCACCTTTGGTGTAAAGCAGCATTGGGCTGCTGAAATAATAGAACGTGGTGCTAAAGCGGTTGCTGCCGAAACCATTGCACAGCTAAAAGCAGATAATGTAGATGAAGTTTACGTAAGCTTTGATATAGATGCGCTAGATGCCGAATTTGCATCAGCAACAGGCACGCCAGAAGATAATGGTTTAACCCCACAGCACGCACTTGATATTTTATCGGCCATTGCCGATGAGTTTCCTATTACCGGCGCAGATATGATGGAAATAGCCCCATTTACCGACAGCTCATTAGTCGGGCAATCAAGTTCAGAAACAACTTTACGCGAAGGGGCTAAAATTTCAGCATTTTTAATTAGTGCGATGAATAAGTAGCAAGTTAAAACTTAAAAAATCTAGTCCTATCAGCGTATAGGACTAGATTTGTTAGATTAAAAACTAGCGGTACGGTTACCCTCAACTATAGTTGGTTTATACCCATTTATAGTTTTGAGGCGTAATTAAATGAAGTTGTATTTACTTATACTGTGTTTTGCATGCATAAGGGTTAATGCAGCTGAAATTACTATTGTGACTGAAGTTTTTCCGGATTTTCAGTACATTGGCTCAAACGGCCAACTTGCTGGGCGCTCTGTAGATACAGTAAAAAAAGCACTTGATACCACCGATATTAAATACAGTATGTCTGCAAATAGTTGGGCTGTATCTTATAACGCGGTGCTTAGAGATAAGCACACCTGTATTTTTTCAATAGTGAAACTACCCAACAGAGAAGATAAATTTAGCTGGGTTGCTGAACTAGAGAGCTTTGACTCAGCTATATACGCGCTTAAATCACGTAACATCCGATTAAATACGCTCAACGATGCAAAAAATTATAAAACAGCTGTACTACGCGATAACTTTAGCCACCATTACTTACTAGAGCGAGGCTTTAGCGAAACTAAAAACTTACTTATTATCGACAGTTTAGACAAAATAGATAAATTAATAAGTACTCGTCACAATATTCTCGATTTTGTTATCTTGAGTAACAAGCAGTTTAACTTCCGCGCTAAACGTGAACCTAAATTAAAATTACTTGAACCCGTTTTAAACCTCAATACTCATCAGTCTCCACTTTACTTTGCCTGTAATATAAATATGGAGCAAAGCCTACAAGATAAACTTTCGGCTGCGTTTGACGAAGCTAAAAAGTAAAAAAACAATATAATTCAATTACCTAAACGTATTTTATGAAATTCTATAAATATAAATTGCTGCGATTAAAAAACCGACTATAATCAGCTGCTTTTTATTGAAAAAGCGCTAACTTTTTGGAGCGTTAAATGGGTGATTTAATCGGGATTAGCTTGTTGATCTTGATCAGTGCGTTGTTTGCTATGTCAGAAATTGCAATTGCGGCGTCGCGAAAAATAAAACTGCGTGTAATGGCAGATGAAGGCAATATAAAGGCTGCGGCAGTACTTAAGCTGCAAGAAAACCCTGGGGCCTTTTTTGCCATGATCCAAATCGCGTTAAATGCGATTGCCATTTTAGGTGGTATCGTGGGTGAGCAAGCTCTATCTCCATACGTACAAAGTGTACTCGTAATTTTTTATCAGGGCGCACACGTAGAAAAAATTAGCTTTTTATTCTCATTTTTTACTATTACCTCACTTTTTATTTTGTTTGCCGATTTAATGCCAAAGCGTTTAGCGATGATCATGCCTGAGGCTGTTGCAGTAAGAGTGGTGACTATTATGCGCTGGGTTACGTTTGCGCTTACACCGCTGGTGATGTTTTTTAATGGTGTAACCAACTTTGTACTGCGTTTATTTAAAGTACCCGCTGAGCGAGAGGACATAGTAACAACCGAAGATATAGTCGCAATGATGGATGCAGGCGCAGAGTACGGCAGCTTACAGCAACAAGAGTATGAGCTAATAGGTAACGTTTTTGATTTAGAAGCTCGGTTTTTATCGAGTGTAATGACTCCTCGCGACCAAATTGTGTATTTTGATTTAAATGAAAGTAGCCACGATATAGCGACAAAAATTATTGATCACCCACATAATCATTTTTTAGTGGTGTCGGGTAATTTAGATAAATTACGTGGCTCGGTAGAATCAAAAGATATACTACGACAAGTATTAAAAGGTGAGCCTGCTAATATTAAGCAAGAGCTGATTGAAACAGATGTGTTTTATTTACCTGAAACATTAAGCCTATCTGAAGCCTTAAATGCCTTTAAAAGCGCAGCTAAGCCATTTGCTGTTGTAGTAAACGAATATGCACTTTCTGTGGGTATTGTAACTGTAAAAGACTTAATGAAAGGGTTTATGGGAGACTTGATCACTCACCAAGGTGATGAATTAATTATACAGCGCGATAAAAATTCGTGGTTGGTAGATGGCTTAACACCTATTACCGATTTAGCTAAGGTACTAGATATTGAAGAGTTTCCTGAGCAAATGCACTATGAAACAGTGGCAGGCTTTTTAATTTATAACATGAAGCGTATTCCTAAGCGGGCTGAACATTTAACTTTTTCAGGTTTTAAATTTGAAGTGGTTGATGTAGAGGGAATTAGGGTAGAACAGTTATTAGTATCAAGAGTTATACCAGAGCCAATTACTCACACTCCTCTATCTTAATTTTATACATAGCTAAAGTTACATATAGCCAAGCTTAAAAAGCTTGGCTTTTTTATTGTTGTGAGAAAAATGTGTCCCTTAAATATAAAGCCCTGCCAACATATTAGAACGTTTAATTATCATACTTATGGTTTTTAGTTTTCATTGCGTTAACATCAAATACAACCTATTACGTAGATTACACTCAAGAGTGTAAGTTTGTGTAAATTCCTCATAATTTAGATTCATTATCAGCCAGTTTTAATTTAGAATGATCGTTCACTCTAAACTAAAAGGTATTTAACATGCAGCGTTCCCGCATCGCTTTATTTGTATTATCAGCCCTCGTCGGTTCTGTTGCTTTAACTGGTTGTGATAAAGCAGCTGATCAGTCGCAAGCATCAGCGCCTCAAGCTGTTCCAGTGGGTGTAATTACATTAAAAAGCCAAGCGCTTACTCTCAAAAAAGAACTTCCTGGTCGTATTAGCGCATTTCAAATTGCTGAAATTCGCCCGCAAGTAAGCGGTATTGTGCAATCTCGTTTATTCGAAGAAGGTAAAGAGGTCAAAAAAGGCCAAGCTCTTTATCAAATTGATCCAGCTACTTTTGAGGCAGACCTAGCCGCAAGTGAAGCCGCCGTTGCTCGTGCAGAGGCAAGTATTGCGAGCTCTAAATCAAAAGCGTCGCGTTACAGCGAACTATTAAAAATTAAAGCCGTAAGCCAGCAAGACTTTGACGAAGCCGATGCAGCATCTAAACAAGCAAACGCTGAATTGTTAACGGCTAAAGCACAATTAAAGTCAGCGCAAATTAATCTTGATTACAGCCATGTATCTTCTCCTATTAGTGGCCAAATTAGTAAATCAAGCGTAACAGTAGGTGCATTAGTGAGTGCTAATCAAAGCACTGCACTTGCAACAGTGACTCAATTAGACCCAATTTATATTGATTTAACCCAATCAAGCAACGAGCTTACTCAGCTTAAAAAAGCACTCGCTTCAGGTAATTTAGGTATTGATGCTCAAAGCCAAACTGACGTTGAATTAACAATGGAAGATGGCTCTGCATACTCTCACAAAGGAACGCTTCAGTTCTCTGAGGTTACCGTTGACCCAAGCACGGGCTCTGTAACGTTGCGTGCTAAATTCCCTAACCCTGAAAAATTATTATTACCGGGTATGTATGCACGTGCCTCTATTGTTGAGGGTGTTAAAGCCAATGCTATTTTAGTTCCTCAGCGTGGTGTAAGCCGAAATAATAAAGGCGAGCCAACAGCTATGGTGGTAGGCAAAGACAATAAAGTAGAAAGTCGCGTATTAAAAGTGGATAGAACCATTGGCTCTAATTGGCTTGTAAGTGACGGTTTAAGCGATGGCGATAAATTAATTGTAGAAGGTTTACAAAAAATTCGTCCAGGAGCGCAAGTTACGCCTTCTGAAGTGCAATCGTCTACTAGTGCCAACAACGCGCAATAACGGAGAGTTTTAATGTCACGATTTTTTATCGACAGACCCATTTTTGCATGGGTACTGGCAATAGTAGTGATGCTAGCGGGTATTTTGGCGATTCAAAGTTTGCCAATTGCTCAGTATCCGTCAATTGCACCGCCTGCAATTAGTATTACAGCAACGTACCCAGGCGCATCTGCGCGTACGCTTGAAGATACGGTTACGCAGGTAATAGAGCAAAAAATGAAAGGGCTTGATGGCTTGCTCTACATGTCATCTACGTCTGAATCAAGTGGTTCAGCAACGCTTACACTTTCATTTAGTGCCGAAACAGATCCTGATATTGCACAGGTACAAGTGCAAAATAAATTAGCGACCGCCACACCTCTTTTACCTGAAGAAGTACAAAGGCAAGGTGTAACTGTTGCTAAATCTGCACGTAACTTTTTGATGGTTTTAGGTTTTGTATCAAAAGATGGCAGCATGACCAATATTGATATTGGTGATTATGTTTCGTCAAACGTACAAGACATTGTGTCGCGTGTTGAAGGGGTTGGTGAAGTACAGTTGTTTGGCTCTCAATACGCTATGCGTGTGTGGCTAGACCCTGCCAAACTTCAAAACTACAAGCTAACACCCGCTGATATTAGCGCGTCAATTAGTGCGCAAAATGCACAAGTGTCTGCCGGCCAATTAGGTGGCATGCCCGCAATTGAAGGGCAGCAGTTAAACGCGACTGTTACAGCGCAAAGTCGTTTACAAACTGCTGAGCAGTTTGAGCAAATTTTAGTAAAAACAAATGCAGATGGCTCTTTTGTGCGTCTTGAAGATGTTGCGCGTGTTGAACTTGGCGGTGAAAGCTACCGCGTGGTTGCACGTTACGATGGTCAACCAGCATCGGGTTTAGGTATTAAACTTGCCAGTGGCGCTAACGCACTTGATACAGCTGACGGTGTAAAAGCAGCCATTGAAGAGTTAAAACCATACTTCCCTGAAGGCTTAGATGTCGTTGTACCTTACGACACCACACCGTTTGTATCATTATCAATTGAAAAAGTAGTGCATACCCTCATTGAAGCGATTGTTTTGGTATTTGTTGTAATGTACCTGTTTTTACAAAACTTTCGCGCAACGCTTATCCCAACTATTGCGGTACCTGTTGTACTACTAGGTACATTTGCGATTTTGTATACTTTTGGTTACTCAATAAATACATTAACTATGTTTGCTATGGTACTGGCCATCGGCCTATTAGTTGATGATGCGATTGTTGTAGTAGAAAATGTTGAGCGTGTAATGAGTGAAGAAAAACTCTCTGCGCTTGAAGCAACGCGTAAATCGATGGATGAGATTAAAGGCGCGCTGGTTGGTATTGCAATGGTGCTTTCAGCGGTATTTATTCCAATGGCCTTTTTTAGTGGCTCAACGGGTATTATTTATCGTCAGTTTTCGATTACGCTTGTATCTGCTATGGGCTTATCGGTACTCGTGGCGCTAATTTTAACGCCAGCTTTATGTGCAACGCTTTTAAAACCAAGCCACGTTCATAATAACGACTCTTTATTTGGTAAGTTTTTTACAGGATTTAACCGTGGTTTTGATAAAACAAACTCGGGTGCTCAAAGCTTTGTAAGTCGTATGATCCATTCATCTAAGCGCTACTTGCTTATTTACGGTGTAATTGTAGGCGGTATGGTTTATGTGTTCTCAAGCTTGCCAACAGCATTTTTACCTGATGAAGACCAAGGTATTTTGTTTAACCAGGTTTCATTACCCGCTGGCTCTACAACACAAGAAACACTTGAAGTTGTTAAAAAGGTAGAAAATCACTTTTTGAACGATCAATCGGATGCAGTAAACGGTATTTTTACCGTAACCGGTTTTAGTTTTGCAGGTTCTGGGCAAAACTCAGCAATTGCCTTTGTTAACTTTAAGCACTGGGATGAACGCCAAGGTGATGGTTTATCGGTGCAAGCAGTTGCAGGTAAAGCAATGGGCTATTTTTCAACAATTAAAGAGGCATTTGTATTTGCTTTCCCACCACCGGCAATTGTAGAACTAGGTACAGCCAACGGCTTTAACGTATTTTTACAAGACCGCGTAGGTTTAGGTCACGATGCACTGCTAGCTGCACGAAATCAGTTATTAGGCATGGCAGCACAAAGCCCAATACTTGCAGGTGTTCGTCCTAACGGACAAGAAGACATGCCAGAGCTACAACTTGATATTGATTTAGCAAAAGCAGAAGCACTTGGTTTATCGCAAGCAGATATTAACAGTACGCTTGCTACGGCGTGGGGTAGTAGTTATGTAAATGACTTTATTGACCGTGGCCGTGTTAAAAAAGTATATCTACAAGGTGATGCCGATTCGCGCATGGTACCTGAGGATTTAAACAAGTGGTATGTACGTAATGATAATGGCGACATGGTCCCGTTTTCGGCATTTGCTAGTTCATTTTGGACATATGGCTCGCCACGACTTGAGCGTTACAATGGTTTTTCTGCAATGGAAATTCAAGGTAGTGCTGCACCAGGTTACAGTACAGGCCAAGCAATGGACGAAATGGAGCGTTTAGTTAAGCAGCTACCAAATGGTATTGCATCTGAGTGGACCGGTATTTCATTCCAAGAGCGCTCAAGTAGTGGCCAGGCACCATTGTTATATGGCTTGTCGTTATTGTTTGTATTTTTATGTTTAGCAGCATTGTATGAAAGCTGGTCGGTACCTTTTGCAGTAATGATGATTGTGCCTTTAGGTATATTTGGTGCAATTATGGCAGCGCTTGGTGGAGGCCTATCAAACGATATTTACTTACAGGTAGGTTTGTTGACCACCATAGGACTCGCTTCTAAAAATGCGATACTTATTGTTGAGTTTGCGATTCATAAAATGGACGAAGGTTTAGGCTTAGTGGATGCTGCTATTGCTGCTGTACGCTTACGTTTACGTCCTATATTAATGACTTCTTTAGCGTTTATTTGTGGTGTTTTACCGCTAGCCATTGCGTCAAGCGCTGGCTCGGGTGCACAAAATGCATTAGGTATTTCTATTATTGGTGGCACACTCGCTTCATCAATTTTAGTTGTGGTATTTGTACCGTTGTTCTTTGTGTTAGTGCGTAAAATTTTTCCAGGTAAAAACAATGAAACTGTTAAGGAGAGCGCACAATGAGCATTAAATCCTTCAGCCTAAGTGCAATTACATTACTTATATTAAGTGGTTGCCAATTAGCACCAGAACAAAAAGATTTAGCTTTACCAGTACCTGATGCATATGCATCAGGTACTGAGCAGGCTTCAGCTGTGCAGCTAAACTGGCAGCAGTTTTTTAATGACGATAAACTGCAAGCATTAATTACCCAAAGCCTTGAGCATAATAAAGACTTACAAATTGCGATGCTTAATGTGCAGCGTGTACGTGGACTTTATCAAATTGAAGACTCAGCATTATATCCATCGCTTAATTTAAATGCCTCAGGTACGCGCCAGCGTTTACCTGGGGATTTATCAAGCACAGGTGAGGCGGCGATTAGTTCGCAGTACAGTGCAACTGTTGGTATTACCTCATATGAGCTTGATATTTGGGGGAAAGTACGTAACCAGTCAGCACAAGCACTGCAAAACTTATACTCTACAGAGCTTAGCCAATACAGCACGCAGGTATCGTTAATTTCAGAGCTAGCTAATGCATGGCTTAACTACGCAACAGATTTACAGTTGCTAGAACTTGCAAAAGAAACACTAACTTCGCAACAAGAGTCACTTTCGCTTACGCAAAAAAGCTTTGATTTAGGTGCAACGTCTTCTATTACACTTGAGCAACTTAAAAGCACCGTTGCTACAGCAAAAGTAGATATTGCAACCTACAAACGTTTACTTAAGCGTGATAAAAGCGCGCTTGATTTGTTAGTTGGCAAGCCTGTTTCGGCCGATTTATTGCCAACTAAAGATTTAACCAATCTGATTAGTATGCCAGAAGTGCCGGTAGGTTTACCCTCTGACTTACTCTCGCAGCGCCCAGATATAAAAGCGGCTGAGCATTTACTACTGGCAGCTAACGCGAATATTGGCATTGCACGTGCTGCGTTTTACCCAAGTATTAACTTAACGGCTAATGCAGGGACTGCTTCAAGCGACTTAAGTGGTTTGTTTGATTCGGGTTCGGGTACGTGGAGCTTTGTACCTTCAATTAGCTTACCTATTTTTAATATGAATCGTAACCAAGCAAGTTTAGATGTGGCTAAAGCCGATCAAGAAATTGCTGTAGCAACCTATCAGCAAAAAATTCAAACTGCGTTTCGCGAGGTAGCCGACGCACTTGCAGATAGAGAAGGATATCAAGAGCAACTTTCAGCACTTGATATGCTTATAAGTAGCCGACAAATCACATTTGATTTATCAAAAATGCGTTACGAAAAAGGTGCCGACAGTTACTTGCAAGTACTTGATGCTCAGCGAACTTGGTATGGTGCTCAGCAGCAATTAATTAGTGGTCAGCAAGCATATCTTGCAAGCCAGATTAACTTGTACAAAGCGCTCGGTGGTGGATGGAATACAACCAATAGCACAACTCAGGAAGAGAAATAATATACCGACGTGTTAATTATAAAAATTAACACGTCTTCGCGGCTTAAAATACGCGTTACATTTTATTTAGCGAGGCTATTTAATAGTGCTCGCTTTACTGAGTTTAGAGCTTGGTAATGGAGTTGAACATGAAGCCTAAAGCAAAAAGGCAAACCGATCCTGCAATTGCAAACGCTAGACGGGCGCAAATATTAACAGCGGCTGCAGAGTGTTTTCGTCGCAAGGGTTACCACGGCGCAGGCATGGCAGAAATATCCAAAACTGCGGGTATGAGTGCAGGGCATATTTATAATTACTTTGAAAGCAAAGAAGCAATTATAGAAAGCATTATTGAAAAAGATATGGAAGAAATGTTCTCTATCTTTCAAGAGTTTGAAGATCATCCGGGTGATTTACTTCAAGCACTTATTGACGGCCTAAATATTGGCGTGCAAAGGCATATGGACACAGGTGCATGTGTAGTTGACTTAGATATGATGGCTGAAGCAGGCCGCAACGCTAAAGTAGCTTCACTGCTACGAGACATGGATATTCAAGCACGTGGACGCATGAGGCAACTTTTAACCAGTGAGCGAAGCACACTAAAAAATATTGAAGAGCAGGAGCTTGAAAGCCGCATTAACGTTATTTTTTCGATGATGGCAGGGTTATTACTACGAAAGGTGCTTTATCCTGAATTAACCGAAGAGACCGTTTTAATCGCTTTACGTCCAGCAATGAAAACATTATTAATGCCTTTTGATGAAGCGTAGTCGCACTTTTTACTCCTAAACAATAAGCTAGCCAAATTTGGCTAGCTTATTTGATCAATACCTTAAAAACGCTCTATTGACCATTGCAACGCAATGATTGCAATAGCGACTGACCCCATAGGCATAACCCATTTTTTATACCATGTGTAGTTTCTCGCATAGATTAATACTGGCAAAGCAATGAGTAATATACTCAACTGGCCTATTTCAACGCCTAAATTAAATGCCAAAATACTGAGTAATTGGTAATCGCTAGAAAGGCCAAGCTCGCCTAATACACTGGCAAACCCCATTCCATGTAGTAAACCAAAAGCAAATGTTAGCCAACCTAAACGAAGTACAAGTGGCCAGACATTATTTAAAGCTGCAAAAAGCACTGATAAAGCAATACCAAGCTCTACCCAGCGACTATTTGGCGAGACTAAGTTCATAGCTGTGGCGGTAAGTGTAATAGAATGTGCAAGGGTAAACGCAGTGACGATCCAGGCGGTATGCTTAATTATTTGCTTTTTAGAGCTGATCCCTTGCCATGCTTTATCGCTGCGAGTTAAAACGCAGGTGAGTAATAAAGCGATTAAAAATAAAATATGATCAATACCAATCCAAATATGTAAAATACCTTGATACACGTACTGATTAAACGTACTGAGGAAACTTGACTGCTCAAAGTTAAATGTTTGTTTAGCGTCGTCAATACTAAATACGCGTGATACCCCATTAATATTTACAATAGATTTATGGTTTGCATCAGTGTTAAAAAAGGCAGAATAAGTAAGTGTAATGGGCGATGTGTTTTTGCAATTAAATAAAAGCGGAATGACTAAATAAGGCTGATTGAAATGATTGTCGAGCTGGTATGTCCCTTCACTTTTTAAAAGGCATGTTTGCTCATTTTCTAAAATCTTTAGATTATCGTTAACAAAGCGCGTGATTGAGCCGCGTTTGGCTTTTATTTCGGTCCACGAAATTTGCCCATTTTTATCTAAATCAAGGGCAACTTCATGCTCTAAATCGGTAATGTTAATTTGCCAATTACCCGCGTATTGGTTGGAGTGGGCGTTGTTATTTAAGGTAATATAACTAGTGCTTAACTGATGAGCAAAGCTGTTAGTTGAAAAAATGCATAGCATTAAAGTCATTATAAATAGATAAGGCGTTTTCATAGTGTGTCTCTTTGCATCGCTTGGGCTTGAATGAGTAACTGCTCATCGGCGCTCATTTTGGCCTGCTGCCAATTAATATGAGCCCAGTAAAGTGCTTTGTCGCGATTAGGTTGTACGTCTAGGTAATATTTAGCTAAATCACTCGCATGAAACGTATCTTTGCGAAGCTCACGTAGTGTAACTCTTTGCGCCATTAGATTTTGCCATTTTTTACCTGTTTTATTTAATTTTTTTTCAGCTATGGCGAGTCTTAGCAAAATAGCATCTTCTAAATTATTTTTATCAGGAAGTAATGCACTGAGCGTATTTAAAACATCGGTGTGTTGGGCAAGAGCAAGTTGAATATCAGCCCATAAAACAATAAGGCTAACAGGGGCGTTTACTAAATCAACACTTTGTAAGTGCGAGAGGGCTTGTTTGTAGTTGCCGAGGCGATAGCTCATTTCGCTCAAAACATGTTTTGTAGCAAGGTTAGTGGGTTTATTGTTAATTATTTTGACTAATACTTGATAACTTTTTAATAAATCTTGATGCTGACTTTGTACGTCTAGTACACAGGTGCTAGCTGTAATGGTGCTCACATGAGAGATTAAAGCAATGCAATGTTGCTTTGCTTGTAAAAACTGTCCCTGCACCATGTGTATGTTAGCTAATAATAAATGGCTGTTACTGTGCTTTGGCTCGCTAATTAAAACCTCATTAGCTACAGCGATTGCTTGCTCAAAAAGGTGCTCTTTTTGCAGTACTCTTGCATATAAATAACCAATTTTAGGTGATGGAGTTTGCTTATATAATTGTGCTAAACGCGTTTTTAATAAACCTTGTAAGCGCTCTGTTTGACCCGCATATTGACTGTTAGTAACCAAGGCGTTTATTTCTTCAAGGGTAAGAGATGCGCCAAGAGTAGAGTTACTTGTTGCAATTACTGCATCTTCTTTTGGCGTGTAAGGTGCAGCATTTAGTCCTAAAGAGGTTATGCTTATAGCTATAAATACTATGGGTTTAAATACTGAAAAATGCATTTTTATATCCTTTGAAAAAAGCCATCCATGGCCATCAGCTTAATTACTAGTTGCCGTTTGTTGAAATAAGTCCATCAACGTCGGTATCTGTGTTGGTAAACACTCGGCCATTTACAGATAATGGCTCTGCATTTGGGCTTTGATTA
Organism: Pseudoalteromonas sp. S3178; assembly: GCF_005886985.1. NCBI lineage: Bacteria > Pseudomonadati > Pseudomonadota > Gammaproteobacteria > Alteromonadales > Pseudoalteromonadaceae > Pseudoalteromonas > Pseudoalteromonas sp. S3178. Next base: position 44,713 of record NZ_PNCW01000019.1, read on the forward strand.
AAAGCGTCAGTTGCAAATTGCGCAAAATCAACCTCTAGAGCATCTATTGAAATGCTAACCGTAGCGGTTACTTGTGCATTAACACCATCACTCACACCAAACACAAAGCTATCTGAGCCAGTAGCTTCTTTATTAGGAGTGTAAGTAAAATTACCGTCGCTATTTACTGTCGCTACACCCAGTGATGGCTCACTCGTTAATGAGTACGTTAATGAGTCGCCATCATTATCGCTGGCACTGAGCATATCGGTAATCGTTACTTCAGTTTGTGTACTAAGCATTACATCACTTGCTGTAGGCGCTGTATTTACAACTGGTGTAGGTTGTTTATTATCATCATCGCTACTGCACGCCCCAAGTGTTAATACGCTAAGTAATACACATACATGGGTAGTTTTTAAATTACGCATTAGTTAACTCCTTATTTAGAGCCTGCAAGGGGAGTTGCAAGGTATGGGAATGTTGAGTCCATCATAGTTGCATCAACAGGTGCGCCATCAGTAAATGGAACTGTCCCTGTGTTAGCATCTTCTGGTGTACAAAGACCAAGGTCCGTTTCTTCACCATTTACAGGAATAGGATGACATAAGCGACCCATAACAACGCGAAGTGCAATATCTACAACATCATCACCTGGGCGACGGCCATTTGGAAAGCCCGCTAAATCATCGCCTGCTACACCAAATGCTGATTGATCAGCTTGTGGTGTTGCTGCAATACCTGTATTTAAACGTAACATTTCTGAAGGGGTTACTGTGGCTTGTTGGTTAACACCTGCAAAACCTGTTAAAAATGCAGTGATTAAATCAGTACGCGGAAAGTTAGTAGGGGCTAGGGTTTCTAGGTTTGCACCAAGCGTTGTATTTACTGCATCTTTAAATAAAATATTCAATAGTTCAGGTAAAGAAGGGTGAGATACATAATCTAAAAATTGAGCATCATCTTGTGGCTGAGCACTTGAAAATGTGTCTTTATCTTTAATACCAATTACAAGCTCGTTAACTAATGGGTTACCTAAGCGTGAAACTTGCGTTAAAGCGCCGCCATTAACCGCGTTGTTTGCAAATTTAGCGTTAGGGTTCAATATGCGCGCTTGCGGTAAACTTGCCGTTGTCCATGAACCAATAACGCCATTACCTTCGCCTATAACACAACTTTTAGGCACTTCAATTGCAATTGATGTTACGTTTTTATCAGCTAGGTCGTCGTTATCTGCCGATTGTGTAATACCACCAGGGAAGCCACCGCCATCGCCAGCACCCGGCGCACTATCACCTTCTACTGGTACATAGTTTACCAAATCGAATGTTTTACCTAAGTTAACTACAAACGGGTCTTTACGTTGCCCTACAAAAACCTGTGCCATTGCTTCACAATTAGGAATAGATACCTGATAAACAAATTGATCAGCATAAGTTTGGTATTCGCTCATTGAGCCAAATGTTTTATCACCTACATAATCTAGAGGTTTAGAGAACGTACTAGAGTTTGAAGTTGTATTATTTAATACTGTTGTCTCACCTGTGCGCTGTGCTCCGCTTATCATACTCATAGTGTAGGATTCACTAAAGTTAGCTGCGCTATCATCACCTGCTGCTACACCGCCAACATTTTTAAGGGGTACAGATACAGTACGCTGATTACCTTCTGGACCAACGGTTAATTGCACACCTTGGTTATCGTTAGGGAGCATGCTTTTAAAGTTAAACGCAAATGTAATATCTTCAACAGCATCACCATCGTTATCGATATGAATGTTGTAAGTTGCGTCAGGGTCCATAGCAAAATAGTTTGGGCCGCCATAAGCATCTTGAAGTGGAATATAATTAGCAATCAATGTGACGTAATCGCCACGGCCTTGCTCGTAACTGTTAAAAACATAAAAATCGGTTGAATCTAAAGTCGGGAAACGGCTTATATTTGGCGCTTCTCTGTGGCTAGATGCCTCACTTGGTGCACTTACAAATGTACTGCATACTACTACTGCGAGTATTGATGGAGTTAAAGCTTTCATGACTTTGTCCTTTAGTTTTGATTGAAGTCATAACTAATAACGAAGCAGAATTGAAGTTGGATGCAAAAAAGTTAAATTTATTTTATTTTTTGTTAAAAATAGTTAAAAGAGAAAGTTGGCTGCTTATAAAAAAGCAGCCAATAGAGGTTAAAAAGTTAAAGCAGTACTAACTCAGTCGTGTATAACACCTCGGTTGGTAAACCATTAGGCGAGCCACCAATAGGCTCCAAACTTACTGCTAGTAACGCGATGTCGGAAGCTTTAAAGCGTTTATCTTTCAACAAGAGCTTATCACCTTGTTTAGGTAGCAAGCCTAAAGATATTGGCGTGTCTTGGCCTTTTAAAATCATCCACAGCTCGTAATCTTTGTTTGTTTGTGCAACTAATTGGCTACTGGCTTTTATAGAAAGGCCTTGCTCATTTACATCAATAAACCAAAGCGACTGTTTATCTTGGTTTTGTACCAAGGCAATTTGCTGAGTTTGTTTAATGCTGGTAGTTGGTTGTATAACTAAAAAGGCTAAAATAATACATGCAGCTGTAGCCACAAAGGACCACGTACGCCAAATTGAAGGCTTAGTATGTACTACCGTTTTGCTAGGCTGAGGTTTATTTTCAATCCGCTGCATTATTTGCACCCATACTTCGTCGTTGGGTATTTGCGGCGTGATAGCACTGGCTAAATTATTTAAATTTTGCTCCCACATGCTGGTGGCTTCACGTGCTTTATTAGAGGTAAGCAGTAAACGTTGAAAACGTTTACGTGCTAAACCTCTTAATGTACCAAGTACATACTGCCCTGCAAGTGAGTCAAGTAACTCTGGTTTGTCATAGTTCATAATGTTAAACACCTTTGTAGCTGTAACAGCCCACGCCTGATCCAACTTTTAACTGTGCCTAGCGGTGTTTCTATATGATCCACTAATTCACTATGGCTCAGCCCTTTGTAATAGGCTAAATGAATAGCCTGCTTTTGTTGCGGCTCAAGTTGCTCTATACAATTAACTAATTTTGTTTCTTCATCGTAATTTATATCAATACTTTGCGTATCGTGTTCATCGTCGCCTAACGATTGCTCTTTGCGGACTTTGTGATAGCGTAGCGAATCGAGGCTACGATACCTTACAATGCTTATCATCCAACTTATAACCGTCCCCTTTGAGGCGTTATATTCTGATGCGTTGTGCCAAATTTTAATAAAAGCGTCTTGTAATGCCTCTTCTGCATGGGCTCTATTGGTTAGCATATTTAAACTAATCGCAAACAGTTTGCCGCTAGTTTGCTGGTATAAACTCGAAAAAGCATTTTTGTCTCCTTGTGCTGTTGCACACAAAAGAGGGAGTAATTCGTCATTGTCCATAGGGTTCCTGTTTTTCTTATTATCAGTGAGTAAACGATTAAAGGTGGGAATTGGATGCAAAAATTATTATTGCTTTAAAGATTAGCTCCTTTATACGTGAGTACAAGCATTAACCGATCATAGTTAAACTATTAACATTTGAGAATAATTTATCTATAACTGTGTAAAAAGTGCATGAGCTCGTTATTCAAGAGAACCGTAGTTTATTTATATTATTATTAAACAGTACGTTACGATTTAAAGATGGCGTATTTTGAAGGTGTTTAATGGCGTGATATTTGCAAATGTACAAGTAATAACGTTTAAAAAAACGAATAATATTATAAAAAGGAGAGGTTATGTGGGCTGCAATTAGTTATTCACTATTAGCGCTACTACTTATTTTTGTAGGATGGGAAGTGAACTCTGTTTATTTTGCTATTGTTTTTTATTGGACCGCGCTTTCACTTTTGCTCGTAAGCGCTGCTTATATTTTTAATGCCGCTAAAATTTTCAGAAAACGAGAAAATGGGGTCATACCATTTTATATACGCTGGGCGTTTGTACCATTTTTATTTGGAGTACAAATTTATAATGCCTGGTCGCGTAAGCGCGATAAAGTACCGCCTATTCAACAAATAAACGATAACTTATTTTTAGCCTGTCGGTTATTCCCCTCAGATATAGACACGTTAAAAGACAACGGTATTACAGCTATTTTGGATGTAACGTGTGAGTTTGATGGACTTGAATGGAGTTCAACGCAAGAAAATATTAATTATTTAAACATTCCGGTGCTCGATCATAGTATTCCAACTCATTCGCAGCTAAATCAAGCCATTAATTGGATACATAACCATATCAAAGAAGACCGCCGGGTAGTTGTGCATTGTGCACTTGGTCGTGGAAGGTCTGTATTTGTTATGGCTGCTTATTTACTCAGCCAAAACAAAAATGCTGATGTGCATGAAGTACTTGCGCAAATTAAAGAAACGCGTGAAACCGCTAACTTAAATAAACATCAATTACGTCATTTAGCCAAACGTCATAAAAAAGGTGAATTGGTTATTAAAAACAAAGCAGTGTTAATTGCTAATCCTGTATCGGGTACGCGCTTATGGCAGGAAAAAGAGCATTTAATAGTTGCTCGTTTGTCAGCCTATTACGATTTAAAAATACTTACTACTTCAAAAGACGTAAACGGCGTTGAGCTTGCTAAACAAGCAATAAAACATAACCCAGATATTGTGATTGCTTGTGGTGGTGATGGTACCGTTACAGAAGTTGCCAGTGTACTAATAAATACAAAATTTAAACTTGGGATAATACCACTAGGTACCGCTAACGCCTTAGCTCATGTATTAATGGGAATAAGCTCTAAATTAATTCCTGTTGAACAGGCCTGTGATCTAATTATTGATGGTCAAACAAGTTTAATTGATACCGCATACTGTAACAATGAATTAGTACTTTTACTCGCAGGCATTGGTTTTGAGCAGTCAATGATAGAAAAGGCGGATAGAGAGTCTAAAAATAAATCTGGGCAATTAGCGTATTTAAGTGGTTTTTTTGAGGCTTTTGGCGAAGAAAAGTCTCAGCTATTGAATGTTAAGATTGATGATAATGAGCCTCAAGAAATATGTACCAACAGCTTTATAGTGGCTAATGCAGCGCCTTTTACAACGTTATTAGCTCAAGGTGGCGGGCAACCCGATCACAGTGATGGCTTACTTGACGTAAATTGGTTAACGCCAAACAAAGAGGATTCAACAACGGTCCTTAGTATTGCAGAATTAATGTTTAGCAGCTTGACGCAAACTCAGCTTGCAATTAACTCACATCATACTAATGCAAAAAAAGTAGAAATTACTGGGGAGGGAGATCTCAAGTATGTACTTGATGGTGAAATTAAAACCGCTAAAAAGCTGGTTATAACTATTGAACCTGCTTCATTAAATGTAATTTGCAAAGAGCAATAGGATAGCGCTTGTTACAATCAAAAAAGGAACTAAATCAGCTCCTTTTTTATATTATTTTTTAATTGATGGCCAAACAAACCCTGTTGTATCGGGCGCTTTAGAAGAGGTTTCTTTTGGTGCGCTTTTTGGTTTTCGAATAGGCTTATTATTTATAGTGTGTATGTAAAGGGCTTCCACTTTATCTCGCGCCCATGGCGTTTTACGCAAAAATTTTAAGCTCGACTTTATACTGGGTGAATCAGTAAAACATTTAATTTTTACTTGCTCGCCTAGCGTTCTCCAGCCAAGTCGTTGCTCTAACTCAACAAGAATTTGTTCTAACGTTACCCCGTGTAAAGGGTTTTTAGGTTGATTATTCATAGTAATACTACTTATTTAAACTGCGTGCATTGTAGCTTAAATCAGCTTTTAGCGCTAATTCACTGTAATGGTTTTAGGCTTTTTAGGATAAATAGCATTACCTTGCTTATCAATTTTAAGCCAAATGAGCTGACTGTTATTATGCTCAGGTTTTTTAAGAGCACACAATAAAGTAAAAGAATGAATTTGAATTAGTGCGCCTTCGCTATATCTCTTATTATCGTACCAACAACTTTGGCCTTGATTTGAAAGCTCATTCGCATCAATTATGGCGTGTGTTTTAATTGTACTTGCATGGCTATTAGTTACAATATTTAAGCAAGCAAGGCTGATGATAAGCGCTATTTTATTATACATTTTTGGCCTCAATAGATTGATAGTTTAAAAATAGTACACCGTACTAAAAAACATGCTAGGGTAAGTAATAGCTTTATACAACACTGACTTAAACACAGAACAATAAAAAGGTGCACACACATGCAATTTAACCAAACTATGATTGACGAATTTACACTATTAGCTAAATTTCCTCGCGACAGCAAAATGCAGGGGATAAAACTACACTCAGACGCAGAGGCTACCTTACTTAGTGCGGCGCAGCGTTTATTCGATAAAGGTATTATAGATAGCCCAGATGGCGGTTACTTAACTGATCTGGGCTTAGATTTGATTGAACATGTCACTGTTATTCACAGTGCACTGCAAAATTAAATTGCATCAGGCTGGTTTTGTGGTGCTGCGTCATCAAAGGCCGCTAACTTGTTACAGCGTTCATAAATGGCTGCTATTTTAGGATATGCAGCCATATCTACTTCAAAACGTATAGCATTAAATACCTGAGGCACTAAACAAATATCAGCAAGAGTAGGCTGATCACCTACACAGTAATCACTACTATCGCTGAGCATAAATTCAATTTTTTCAAAGCCGACTTCAATCCAGTGTCTATACCATTTGTTTTTAGCCTCATCATCAACGTTTAATTCGTTCGATAAGTACTTTAAAACACGTAGATTATTTACTGGATGAATATCGCAGGCAATGGCATAACTAATATTTCGTATTTTCGCTTTTTGCCACGCTGAGCCTGCAATGATTGGCGACTGCGGGTAGGTTTCATCAAGCCACTCAAGTATTGCAAGAGACTGTGCTAAATAGCCCTCTTCGGTTTCAAGAGCCGGGAGTAAGCCTTGAGGGTTAACGGCTAAATAGCCCTCATCTAATTGCTGCGACTTTAATAGGTTAACTATTGCAAGGTCATAATCTATTGCCTTTAAGTTAAGCGCTATACGTACTCTATAAGCCGCTGATGAGCGGAAATAGCTATATAGTTTCATAATGAGTCCTCTGCACCGTTAAATTGTTTTTTAATAGTACGCCAACAGTCAGTGTAGTTTGTTTGGCGCTCTTGTCCTTCAAGTGCATATTTAGTTGGTGAAATGATGTAGCGCGATTCGAACATGAAGGCGAGCGTATTTTCATATTTTTGTGGAATAAGCTCTGCGTTTGACGCTTTTTCGAATACATCAGCTTCTGGACCGTGTGGCGACATACAATTATGTAAACTAGCGCCTCCTGGTACAAATCCGTGCTCTTTTGCATCATATACACCTTCAATCAAGCCCATAAACTCACTCATAATATTACGATGATAGTACGGTGGGCGAAAGGTATTCTCAGCAACCATCCAGCGTGGTGGAAATATCACAAAATCAACATTTGCCATTCCCTCTGTCGCTGATGGTGATGTAAGCACAGTAAATATAGAAGGATCTGGGTGGTCAAAGCTCACTGTATTTATAACATTAAAGCGAGATAAGTCATATTTATAAGGCGCACTATTACCTGTCCATGCAACCACATCAAAAGGGGAGTGCTTTATTTCACAGCTAAATAAATTACCATTAAATTTAGAAACTAACTCAAAGTCGCCTTCTTTATCTTCAAATGCAGCTACAGGATATTGAAAATCTCTGTCGTTGGCATAACCATTTGCGCCAACCGGTCCGCGCTCAGCAAGCTCTAACGCATGGCCGTAGTTTTCACAAATATAACCACGTGCAGTATCGTTTAGTAAATCAACTGAAAACTTTATCCCGCGTGGGATTACTGCAATTTCACCAGGCTTAACAGTCAGCTTTCCGCACTCAGTGTGTAATAGCAATTCGCCTTGCTGAGGTACAAACAGCATTTCACCATCGGCATTATAAAAATAGCGACCTTGCATTGAGTTGTTAGCTACATAAACATGAATACCAATACCCGATTGACCATTAGCGCTGCCATTTGCAGCCATTGTTATTAAGCCATCAATAAAATCTGTGGGCTTTGTTGGAATATCAATAGGATTCCACCGTAGCATAGTGGGTGGTGTAACGGCCTCAGTAATAGGGGCTGTTCTTATAAGGCCGTTATCAATTGCTTGGTAATCACCTTGTACTACCGAAGGACGTAGTCGATACATCCACGTTCTACGATTTGCGGCTCGTGGAGCTGTAAATGCGGTAGAACTAAATTGTTCAGTATAAAGATCATACTTAACTTTCTGTGGAGTAAATTGGCCTATAGGCAGTGCACCGGGTAGCGCTTGTGTTTCAAATTCATTACCAAAACCGGTCATATAAGTTAGCTGTGTGTTCATAACAGGCTCCTATGAGAGTGGGGTAGTGTTGTTATGTTTTGAGTTATTATTTGTATTTAGCTAAGATACTCTCAAGTGAGAGTAATATCAAACAACCACTTAGCCAACGCTGTAAATAAAAGTGCACAGCATATTTAATAAATGTTTTTAGGAGTGTTTAAAAGTGAAGTTAAATTTAGAGGCATTTTTACCCTACCAACTAACTAATATAGCAACGCGGGTTAGTAATGATTTTGCACAGGTATATCAAGATAAATACGACTTAAATATACCGCAGTGGCGCGTGCTTGCTAACTTAGCGCAGTATGGGCAAAGTAATGCAAAAGATTTATGTATTCAAGCAAGTATGGATAAATCCACTGTATCTAGAGCTGTTAAAGCACTTGTTAATAAAGATTTAGTCTGTAGCAAGCTTAATGAAAACGATAAACGCGCAGCATTGCTTATGTTAAGTGAGCAAGGTGAGTCTTTCCATTCTAAAATTGCGATTGAAGCAATTAACTGGGAAAAACAATTATTGAGTGGGCTGTCTGATGATGAATACCAAGTATTAAATACTGTAATTGAAAAGCTCAATAATAAATTAAAGGCATAAAAAAGCCCACAAAGTGGGCTTTTAAAGTATTAACTAATTTAAGTGATTAAATTAAAAAGTGTAACGAACACCTACACGCATTTGCCAAACCGAGGCACTATTTTCAGTAGTAGTACCTACGTTATTTGAGTTAAAACCAGAGTAAACGTAGCGCCCTTCATCATCAATAGACGTTGATACAACACGGTTTCCTACGAAAGTACCTTTCTTAAGTACACCCCAGTCGTCATTAAGTAGATTTGTTAGGTTATCAATTACGAAGAATGCTTCACCTTTGTGACCTTCCATAAAGCCAGGAAGCTCTTGTGTTAACTTGAAGTTGAATTTAACAAACCAGTCAGAATTTTGAGAATTACGACCAGTAATTTTACCGCGCTCTAATCCTTCTGAAGAAATAAATTCATTGAATTCATTTATTTCATCTGCAGTCATGTCATAAACAACGTTAGGATCATTTTCAAGTGGTACATAAAGCAGTTGACGAGAGCCAAAACCATAGTTATTGGTATCACCAAATGTATTATCGCTGTTATTAAATACATAGCTATATGGTAAACCTTTATATGCTTCACCGAATAAATTAAAGCGGGTAGCAAAACCATCTACGAATTCATGTGAGTAGCCAAGTGTAAGAGTAAAACGATGTGGGATTTCATAATCTGATGTAGCTACACCAGGATTACTCGGGTCAGTTAGTGCTAAATTACTGTAATTAGAGTCAGCAACAGAACTAGTCATCGGATTAACATCGTTTGAATCTGTGTACGCGTAGCCAAAGCTAGCGTTAATGCCATTGTCGTACTGTTTACTAATACCCAATGAAATAACAGACGAGTCACCGCTATTGCCACTTACATTTGTAAGTAGGTAATCACGTGAACGAGTTTCACCTGGATTTAGAGTATCTTCTTTACCTGTATATAATGGACGTCCATCAAATGTAGTTTGACCAGAATTAACTAAACCAAGATCTATTAGAGTAGCAGCATCTTTCTTCTTAGAGAATAAGTAATCAAGTGATATTACGTAGTCATTCTCGGTAGTATAAGTAGCACCCAAAGAGTACTTCCACTCTGATGGTAATTCAAAATCAGGGTCTACAGCATTTACATTTGAATCACCTGAACCAATTTCTGTTCCAGCTATGGTATCAAATTGTGATTGTGGTACTTCGTAGCCTGGTGTTCCGCCGTTTACATTTGGTGTATTGAATAAATCTACACCGCGAATTTGAGAGGCGATTTGCGTAATACCATCATTCGAATAAGAATTAGATAACCAAACGTTAGGGTTACCACCAGAGAACAGACCAACACCAGCACGAACTTCAAGTGCATCTGTTGCATACCACTGGAAGCCAACGCGTGGTTGAATTAAATCGATACCGTCAAAGGTACTTTGATTACTGAAGCCGTATCGGCTAGTGTAGTTTTTATTGAGATTTGGTTTGTCATCACTAGTATATTTATCATAACGAAGACCAAATGTTATGCTTGCATCAATGTCAGTGAAGCTGTATTCATCTTGAACATACATTGTATGTTGTGCGTATTCAAAGCTTGCTGCTACATCATTTGGATCATTTGTAGTTGCAGCATTGTTATAGTAGATACGTGCTGCTTGACCGTTTTCAAAGTCTTCAACAGAATCAAAACGCCACTCACCTTCGGTATGCTGTACGAATAAGTTAAATACTTCGAGATTTTCATACTCATAACCTGCTGTTATTGTATGTTGGTCAAGATAGTATGTAGCTGCAAATTTAGCTGTAGTTGTGTCATAGTTTAAATCGTTAGATTGGCGAGAGTCATCTGGACCAATATAGATTGTACCGCCGTTTTCAGTGCTAATCTGCATTTCACCAAAGCTGCTCGCTGCGTCTAAAGATTCAACTCGAGCATCTAGTTCCGATTTACCTATACGAACTTCAGTAGAGAAATCATCTGACCAATCTGAGTAAACAGAGGCGATGATTGAGGTGAATTCAGCACCTTGCTCATAGAAATGGTTAGATAATGAAAGCTCATCATTGTCAGCATCTGATTGAGAAATAGTGAATGCATCATTGTAGTTATAAATGATGTTAGCACGGTGGTTTTCGTTGATGTTCCAATCTAATTTAACTAAGATTTTTTCATCTTCAATAGGTGAGCTAGATGGCATTCCACCTGCATCGTAGTTATATAGAGATTGTGATGCCGCTTGAACTCGAGAAAGGTCATCAGCAGTAACACTACCACTTGTCAGACCACCGTAATTAAATTGTTGTACACCTTCAAGCTTTTCATATGAAGTGAATAAAAATAGTTTATCTTCGATTAATGGTAAGCCAACGTTAAAGCCGTAGCGCTTCTCAGTGTAATTGCCTGCGTCGTAATCTTCACCTTCAATTGAGTCTCCTTGCATAGAGTCATTTGTATAATCGAAGAATACACCACCGTGAACTTCATTTCCGCCTGATTTAGTTACCGCATTAATGTTACATGATGTAAAACCACCATACTGAACGTCAAATGGTGCTAGTTCAGCAGATACTTGCTCAATTGAATCGAAAGAGAAAGGAGCGTTAATAGTTGGGTAACCGTTTGAGCTTAAACCGAAGTTATCGTTCATACGAACGCCATCTAACGTTAAGCTGTTGTAGCGAGGGTTACCACCACCACAGTTGATTGTTCCGCGGCTGTCATCAATTGTAATACGTGGGTCAATACGAATAATATCTTTTAAATCACGGTTAATTGCAGGCGTGTTTTCAAGATCTGTAAGTGTAAATGTAGACGCTGGGCCAGTACCACCAGACATAGAGCTGATTGGCGCACCTGTTACTACAATTTGTTCCATGCTTGATTGTGGCTCAAGAGACACGTTTACAGGGTAATCGTTACCGATGTTTAATATAATATTATTGAATTCTTGATCTGCATACACATCAGAATCTACAACTACTTTGTAAGGACCACCAACACGAAGGCCTTTAGCTGTGAAGTAACCTGCGTCATTTACTTCAGTTGTTTTTACTGAGCCAGAAGGTACATGTAAAATTGTTACCTTAGTACCAGCAGCAGGGTTGCCGTTAGGGCCAGTGATTTGACCTTTAATTGCAGAGGTCGTTTCGTTAGCCATTGCTGCGCCACTTACACCAACACATGCTGCAATAGCAAGTGAAAGAGCGGTTTTGCGTAATTGAGTTTTCATTTAATTTTCCCGTGTAGTTATTAATTAAATTTTTATATATTTTTATATATTTTTATTTTAAAATTTTAATCTAAATAAGTTCAAAACCCACTTAGTTCAAAATTCTTACATAGTGTACCTCATTTATTCGTTACAAATAAAATACAACTGTAATATTTTTTTAATAAATTGCTATGTTTATGACTCTTTAGACTTTTTTTGAGTAATAACTCTATATCGAGAGATATATTACGGGGCTTTTATGACAAACATGTGAAATTGATATGCTTTATATAAAAAAACCCACTACAAAGTTGCAATGGGTTTAATTAAGTTTATTTAGCTACGAATGCGCTTAAACTATTAGTTAACTAATATTAAAACTTATAGCTAATACCTACTTTAGCTTGCCAAGCAGATGAACTCGTTTGGTATTGGCTGTAATTACGAACATCAGCACCATTAAATTTGCCATCAATTATATAACGACCTTCGTCATCTAAACCGCCAAAGTCGTAAACAGATTGGTCAGAGAAACCTAAGCGTTTTTCTACGCCCCAATCACTGTTTAATAAGTTTGCGAAGTTATCAACCATGAAGTAAACCTCACCACTATGACCTTCAGCAAAACCTGGGATTTCTTGCTTAATGCTAACATCCATAGTAGTTACCCAAGGTTGAGTTCCTGAGTTGCGACCTAAGATTTCACCACGTTCTGAGATACCAGCACGATTTAGAAGTGTTTCTAACTCATTCCAAGATAAACCAGATTCATCCCAATTCACATTTGGATCATCAGCACCCGTTGGTATGTAAGCTAGGTAAGCTGAGCTTGAGTAAAAGTCGCGTGTGTCACCTAGGTCACTATCTTGATACATACCCATAGTGTAGCTAAATGGACGACCAGAGCGGCGCTCAAAATACACGTTAAACTTAGTTGCATAGCCACTGAAAAATTCAGTGTTATACGCTAAATTAACTTTAAAGCTGTGCTCTACTTCATATGAACCACGATCTGCAAAGTCTTCATTACGGTTACGTGTAATATTGTATTGGTAGTTACTTTGAGCACGAGAAGATGAACCAGATGATGCCTCAGTTACGTCTTGATGTGCATAACTCGCAGAAACATACAAGCCATTTTCAAACTCTTTTGCAATGCCGGTAGAGATAATGATTGAACGCCCATCGTCAGATGAATTAGTCATTGCAATATCAAAGTTATCAGCAAGGTCGCCACTATAAATACTTTCGTTAATTACACGCTCACCATCAGCAGCAACACCAATTGGGTTTATAGCCGTGTTATGCCATACAGCTTCGTTTTCTTTTTTATGGTAAGCAATTTCAGCCTGCCATTTGAAGCCTTCGCCAAGTAATTCTGAGTCAAACTCGTATTCGAAACCAATTTGAGCACGAATGCTTGATGGAAGCTCAAAATCAGGGTCTACATAGTTTGTGCTACCCGCACCTTGAACTAACGTGTTTTTAATAGCGTCAGGTACTTGCGTAATATCAGCTTGGTTGTTGGCGTAATAATCATTAATAGCACTTTGAGGTGCTTCAACAAATGTAATACCGTCATTTTGGAAAGAGTTATTGTACCAAACGTTTGGAATACCACCTTGGAATCGACCTATACCACCATTAATGGTTAATGCTTCAGTTGCATAATATTTAAAGCCAATACGCGGTAAAATTATATCTAAACCATCAAGATTCTCTTGATTGCTAAAGCCGTAAGTATTTAAAAAGTTTTCGTTTAAAGTTGGTTTATCGTCTGATGATAAACGCTCATAACGAACGCCCGCTGTTACTTCTAAATCATCACCAACATAAAAAGTATCTTCAATATAAAGTGCTAACTGGTTACGTGTTGCATCGTATGCAGTGTCATTTGGGTTATTTGTGTACGCGTTACTGTAAGAAAAGTCGTATGTACCTCTAAAGTTACCCACTTCACGGTTTTGAAAACCTTCGAAGTCATCAAATTCCCAAGAACCCAATGAGTTAGATGCAAATAAATTATATAAATTTAGCGATTCATACTGCATACCAAAGTTAATTTCGTGCTCATCCATTAAGTAAGTAGCATCGAAAGTAAGCGTTAAGTTTTCAGTAGAAGAGCTGTTAGCATGGCGGAATTCGTCTGTACCAAACTCATAAGCTGGGCCACGGAAGTATTCCTCAACTTTCACAAAACCAATATCAGAGTTAGTTAAGCTTCTTGATGATACATCTTTGTAAGCAATGCCAATTTCAGTTGAGAAGTTTTCATTCCAGTCTGAATATAATTTTGTCGCAAAATTATTGAATTTAGTAGCGTAAGTATAACGGCTTGACGCTAAGCTAACTGTACTGCCGCCAGTGCCAACATTTGTTTCATCTTTATCGTCTTGCCATTGGTAAGTGAAATCTAAACGATGATCATCATTAATATTCCAACTTAATTTAACAAGCAATGACTCGTTTGTATCTTCAGGGTCGCCACCTAGAGAGTCGGTTAAACCGTATTCATTATTTAAAATATTAATAAATTGGTTGTAGCTTTCTTCTGTTACATCATATTCATTCGTTGCACCAGAGCCTTCAAAACCGTAATCTAAATCAAGCTCACTTGTCCACTTGTTGTAGTTTACAAAGTAAAACAAAGTATCATCAATTAATGGGCCACCAACATTAAAACCATAACGCTTTTCAGTTTGAATCGGCTCTACTTGTTCAACAACGTAAGTACGGTGTCCATCTTCATCTAAAACAGGGCTACCATCAGCATATACTTGAGAAATGCTATCTACATCACCAGCTATATCTGGTGTAGAGATTTCATAAAAGCCTGAAAATTTAAACTCATTTGTACCAGACTTTGTTACCGCATTTATAGTACCGCCACCAAAGTTACCTTTAGAAGCAGAAAACGGAGACACATCAACAGAAATTTGCTCAATTGCATCAAGTGCTACTGGTGGCTGAGAAGTAGGGTAGCCGCCATAACTTAAACCAAAGTCATCATTTTGGCCAATGCCATCAACGGTTAAGCCGTTTGAACGAGGGTTACTACCAGCAAACGTTAGCTCGCCATTACCATTAATGCTTGCAAGTGGGTTTAAACGTGCAATATCTTTAATATCACGATTAAAGCTTGGCATGTTCTCGATAGTATCAGAGCCAAAAGTGCTGCTTGAACCACCAGATTGCTGAACAATCTTATAACCAGAGACTTCAATTTTTTCGATATTTAATGGCGATAGCTGTGAGCTTAAACGATATGTTTCACCAAGGTTTAGAAAAATATTTTCAACAGTTGTGTCGTTAAACGTATCTGAGTCGATGATCACCATGTATGGACCACCTACACGTAAACCGTTAGCGATAAAAGTACCGCTTTCGTTTGTCGTTAACTCACTAATAGTGCCCGTTGGTTGGTGAACAACCTTAATTTTAACGTTTGCAGCATTGCCACCTGAAGGCGTTGTAATTTTACCTCGCATTGCAGATGAGGTATCAGCTGCCATTGCACTTGTAGAAACACCTAGCGCTAAAATTACAGCGCCAGTTAATTTCGAAAGTCGAAGCTTAGTCATATTGTTGATTTCCCGTGTGTAGTGTTTAAGTTAAATTTGCAGTTTACTTATTTGATAGGCATCTTAAGTGCCGTTTCTAGTTCTTTAGCTGAGGGATCAAACAGGGCGTTTAATACACCAGCTAAGCGAATACCCGCTTGTTGGAGGCGTGTTTTCACAATAGGTGTGTTGTTGTATATGTAGCTATAGCCAACTTCGTCATTCGTATATTTATAAATTTTCATTGCTAGGTTATGAGATTCTTCAACCCACGTTTTAGGTGAGCTTTGTAAGTACTGTGCAATGAGTTCACTATTATTTGTATCAATAAATTGTGCGTATTCAGTAAACGATAAGTTCTCGTTTTCAACTAATTTTGTATCCCAAAGGCTGTGAAGGTTTGTTTCTTCATTAAAAAACGAAACTTTAATTCGGTTTCCGCCTCTGTCTTCACCTCTGCCAGCATGAAATGGTTGATGGCTATCACCTACTAAATGCACTAAAAAACGCAAACTAAACTGCTTAGCATCTAAAGTACTGTCTGCATCAGTGAGGGTTTGCATTGAGTAATGAATACCTTCGAGAATATTGCTCACAGATTCTTTGTTTTTTGTGTGCTCATGCTTAAAACTAAATGATTTTCCAGGAGCTGCATTTATGTAATGCCAGCGAGAAGATTTTTTTTGCCAAAAATCACCCGGTGCTGAGCGCATTTCGTCAGGCCATGTTGATATTTGTGCTAGTGATTCGCCATCTAAAAAGGGTTTGATAGCTCTTTTAGTTGCTTGTGTTAAGTGCGACTCGGCAATTTTACCTACAACGCGGTGACCATTTTGCCCCCATGCATACGAATCACTGCTTGTGAAAATTGCACTAATCAAAAGCGCAGAAGAAATTGAATATTTTATTTTGCTGTGCATTAGAGCTTCCTAAATGTATTTTCCGTATTGTTACAATAAGGTAATGCGGTCAATTGTCCTTATTTATTATACTAATAGGAAGGACTCAATAACATTCATAATTTCTTATCTAATGTCATTTAAAATCAAAGGTTTATTTGTAATGGGTAAAATTACTTGTTGTAATAAGTAAATATAATTGTTCAAATACATCAATGGTATATTTTTGAGTGGATTTACTTTGAATTTTAAAAACATCATGTTGCATAAAACCACAGTTGTTGCATTTTTGTTTCTGCTGTTGCTTGTTACATGGATTTGCGGTCAATTAACGGTAAATAACGATGATTTACAGTTTCCTGTCATGATAAAAACTTCAACTACATGTCAAACAACGGCAACAAGTAATACAAGTGAACTCATTGTTTTTACACCATCAAAAAAAATAGCCAAGTTATTAACAGAAAGTTTGTGTGGCGATAACGTTGTCGCTAAGCAATATGGCTCTGTAATAGGGTATTGGGGATATAGAACAGCTGATAGCTTAGAGTTTGTGGGCAAAGGTATTGCAGATTTAATATTGGCTAAAAATAATATAATGGCTGCATTTAGAGCTGAATCAACTTACAACTATCAACCGGTAGTGGGGTTTTCTGACTACACTGCTTTTTTTATATCTTCTAAAGAAAAACCTCGGCTTACAAAACAGTACTTTTTAGATAAACGCATAGGTTTGCTTGATTACCCAACTAGTCGTTCTGGGCATATTTTACCTAAGCAAACGTTTAAAGAGCTTGATATTAACTTGGCTAATTTAAAAATTACTTATGCAAGCTCACATAACGAACTACGGGACTTATTGGCCGATGGCAAAGTAGATATTATTGCGTCATTTTGGAAAGAAAGTGATGCAACACGTTTTTCAAAAAATTACATCACACCTTTAAGCAATAATATTGCAGGAACGCGTTGGTACTTTAAAATGCAGCAAAATAATACTGATTTACTGTGTGCAATACAGTCTCATTTACTTAATATGTCAAAAGATCAAACTCTGCATTACTACCAAAACGTTAAACCTTACTGGAGTTGTAACACTAAATCAGTGAGTTTTATAAAAGGTCTAGGCGATGAATAAATTTGTGTTTTCAGGCTTAGTATCAGGCTTATTTTTGGCTTTATCATTGGTGTTTTACGTATCAGTTAACCAAAAAATGCAGCAAGTAAATACACACAAAATTACGCAGATTGAAAAGCAAATAGCGTTGGATCTGCCATTGCTCGACTTATCTAATGAGTTACTAAAGCACTCAGGAAATAAAGATGCAGTTTTAACTTACATAAAAACATTAAATACATATATTAGTAGTAACGCCTTAAGGGTAGTAGCAATTGAGCCTAAAGGTGAGCTTGAGTTGCCTTTAAAATCAAGGCAGTTTAGCCGTACTTTAAATGGTAGCAACGGCGCCGTATCAATTGTTTTTAAAATAAACAATACATACCTAACAGCAACAAACGCTTCGTTTCATCTTGTATTTTTAATTATAAGTGTACTTGTAAGCTTTTGGTTAAAGCATATTTTTACACAACAGCTTAGGACTAATTTACTTGAGAGTAACGACGATACTACTACAGTGCCATTACCTCTTGTCCTTATAATTGATTTAAACAATAAAACAGTTTCAAATAGTTATAGAACAGAGCTGAAAGTGTGTTTGGCAAATAAACCACTGTGTTTTTATTTAGCGCTAGTTGATTACTGTAGTCATAACTCTGATGTTTCGCTCAATCATAGTAAAAATGTACCTGATGAGCTTATAGAGCTAGCAAATAAATATTTTTATAGGTTAGTTGAGCTTGGTCATACAGTAAGAAAAAGACCTAACTTCAATAATAGTCTTGAAAAAACACTGAGCGAAATTCGCGCCGCACTTGATGAAGTACTCATTGAGTACCCTGATCAAAAAGAGCTTTATTATCCGCCTAAGGCTTATGGGGAAGGGTCTCGTTCACGATTACATAGTTACGCACTAACACATATCGCAAACGGAAATATTGAAGTAATAGGAAAGTAATTTTACTTTCCTATTACTGTAGCTTATTTATTTAGGCGCAAATTCAGACGCTTTAATCGGGCTATTTTCAGATATAAAAGTTTTAAGTGCTTGAGCATCGGTAACATCAGTGCTTACAAAACCTTTTAACTTATTAATCGCTGGGTAACCGTCTCCGCCTGATGCGTTGTAGCTATTTAAGCTCATACGGTATGTTTTATTTTTATCCAGGGCTTTACCATTAATATATACATTCATTAACTCACCATTTTTGCGATCGAACGATATTTTATGATATTGCAAATAAGCGCCTGCATCTGCAGGAAAGCTTGTGACAGTCGATAGGTAACTGAATAAATCGCTGCCTTGCCAATCTATATAAGTAATGCGGTTTTTAAACGGATGTACTTTTAAAACATCTTTATAACTGATTTCGCCAGCTTCAATGCCGCTTCTTATCCCACCGCCACTAATTAACCCAAAATCAGCGCCTACTGCGTTCATTTGTGCTTGAATAATTACTCTCGCAAGGTTTGTTTGTTGATAACGTACTTTGCTTCTATCGCCTTCTAAGCGAGCATCAACACTGCCAATTTTACCTGCTATTTGCTTTGCGCCTTTAGCTTGATAAGTCGCTAAAAAAGCTTCAAGTGTTGGGTCTGGCTTAATATATTCGTTTGCAAGTACTTCTTTAGTAGAGCCATCAGCTTGTACTTTATCTACATATAAGTTTACTGGCATTAATGTGTAGTCAATAAGTGTTAATTTTTCGCCTTCAAGTTTAAATTCAGCCTTACCCACATATTTACCCCATTCATGGGCTTGCATGATCCAAGTACCATTTTGCTGATCTGGTTTGCACGCAAGGCCTGGCTTAAAGTTATCATCGTTAACGTTTGTATCGCTCATACACACAGGCTCTTGAGAGTGCCCGCCTATGATCATATCAAGAGTATTGGCAGGCAGTGAGCGGGCAAGTGTTACATCACCAGGGGCATTAATACCAAAGTTTGCATCTACATAATGGCCCATGTGTGTAAGTGCAATAGTAACGTCAGGGTCATATTTAGCTTTTATTTCTTTTGCTAGTTTGGCTGTAACCTCTGTAGGGTCTTTAAATTCTAAATGACCAATATATTGAGGATTACCTATTTTAGCTGTATCAGTCGTAGTTAAACCAATGACCGCAATTTTTAAACCATTTTTTTCAAACACTTTATAGCTTTCAAATGCGTGTTCACCTGTGGCTTTTTCAAAAATATTAGCAGATAAAAGTGGGAAAGTAGCCCATTGCTGTTGTTTGTTTAACACCTTAATTGGGTTATCAAATTCGTGGTTACCAAGCGCCATTGCGTCATAACCTAATAAAGACATACCTTTAAAGTCGGGCTCTGCTTGTTGCAAATCAGACTCAGGAATACCTGTATTTATATCACCACCAGAGAGCAATATTACTGCATGGCCTTGCTTTTGCGCTTCATTACGTAAAGAGTCAATCAACGTTTTGCGAGCGGCCATGCCGTATTCGCCTTTTTCGTTTTGCCAAAAACGACCATGGTTATCATTTGTATGAAGAACAGTTAAATATTGTGTAGAAGAACTACTACTAGATTCTGGGGTAGAAGAGGTACACCCAAGGAGGCTAAAAAAAACCGAAAATAAAATAATTATGCGCATAAAATACCTGTTGATTAAGCTCTACTTAATTTATCAAGCCGGTAGTTTAAACTAGTTTTGTGCTAAAAAAACGTACTTATTTTACATTTCTACTTAGTTTTTAATGCCAAATTGTTTGTTACTGCACGCTCACGTCTTTTTAATTCGGCGTGTGCATATTCAGATTTACGGTGTTTTGTGCTTATCATCCAAGTTAAAAAGCTTGCAGGTAGCTTTGTGTAAGCCTCGCCTTTGTGTAAACCAAAATCGCAAATTGTGTGTGTGTTATTAAGCATTGTCAGCTCCTTGGTATTTATTTTTTTAAGGTAACAAATGTAAGCTCATTATTTAAGATGATTTAGTTGTACTAACTTTGCTTTATATAACTTGAAAGAATATAACTAGCCTTATATGTAATTAAAGTGTTATCAGTACGGTCTAATTTGTATCTTGATAGATTTAACAATCGATTTTAATACCATGTCGTTTTAATCTGCAAGTAGGTTAATTAATCGTTAAAATTATAACAACAGGAATGAAACATGAAAAAGCTTTTACTTGGCTCTGGGCTTGCGTTGGCAAGCTTTGCAAGCACTGCAACTATTGTCGAAATGAACACAAGCCAAGGTACAATAGAAATAAATTTATTTGATCAACAGACCCCCAAAACCGTAGAAAACTTTTTAAGCTATGTTCAAGATGAATCATACAACGAAACGGTGATTCATCGCTCTGTGGCAGATTTTGTAATTCAAGGCGGTGGCTTTACGTATTCTGATTCGTTTGATGCAATTGATACTAAGCCTACAGTAGAAAATGAGCCTGTTTTTTCAAATGTTAAAGGCACCATTGCTATGGCAAAGCTTTCTGGCGATGAAGACAGCGCAACAAGCCAGTGGTTTTTTAATATTTCAGATAATAGTGCTGCGCTTGATACGCAAAATGGTGGCTTTACGGTGTTTGGACAAATTACTGCGGCGAGTCAATCTACACTCGATAAAATTGCAGCATTGGTTCATTGCGGTGAAGTAGCTGTAGTAGATATTACTGAGCAGCAATGCTCAAGCAGTGATGTAAGTATAAATAGTGCAAATTTAGTGACTATTCAAAGCGTAGTTGTTATGGATGACGATCCAAATTCAGCTGCAGGCCTTAGCGTAACAACAAACACATCGCTTGATAGTGCCGATACCTCTACCGATTCAGGTAGCAGTTCAGGTGGTTCATTGGCGTGGTTATTGGGTGGAGTTCTATTGGTGTTCACACGTTTGAAGCGATTTAAATAAAAATGTAAAAGTATTCATTATCAGCGGCTTAATTTTAAGCCGCTGATAATATTTAAACTAAAAAGCTATTATTCGCCAAATCATGGCAAGCCATATCGCAAATACACACCCGCAACCAAATAAAAAGACGTTAAAGCGTGCCCTTACATTATTTTTCCCTAAGTGGATTACAGTATGCGCAACACGCGATACTACAAATACGCATGCTAAAGCGGCCACTAAATAACTTGCATTCTGAAGCTGTAAAGCAAGTAAGCAGCCGGCATAAAATAAAACGGGGATCTCAAACTGATTAGAAAAGTTCCTATCGGCTACACGCACTGTGTCGCCTGCTTTATCTAATTGCATTGTTTTAAAATCATTAAAATTTAGCTGTTTATTTTTAGCGGCTTGTATACGCCTTTTACCCATAACTATCATCACAAACAGTGAGAGTGTTACTTGAGCAAACATGGCTAGAATAATAATTTTTTCCATAATGTTCCTTTATTATTGTTTTATAAAGCTTAAGTATGAAGGGCTTTTTCACAATGTGTTACATATTTTAGCGTTAAATTGTGGCAAATCCTTAATTGTTAATGTTAATTTAGCTCTATTACGATGTTTGAGCGCGTAACTAGCGCAATACTTTACTGGAAAAATCAAAATGAAAAAAATTATTGGCTTTAGCGCCATAGCACTGGCTGTTTTAAGTGGTTGTTCAAATACATCATCTGTTTCAACGTCTCCTCAAGCGTCTTTATTAGCTGATTCATTAGTTGTAAGTCCAAACGATAACCGAGAATATAAAACGTTAAAGTTAGCAAACGAAATTGAAGTTATTTTGGTATCAGACCCAAGCGCCGAAAAATCTGCGGCTTCGCTAAGTGTAGGGGTTGGTTTACTGCACGACCCAATGTCACAACAAGGTATGGCGCATTATTTAGAGCATATGTTGTTTTTAGGCACTGAGCGTTATCCAGACACAAAAGGGTATTCTGATTTCATGACCAAAAATGGTGGCGCCCACAATGCCTACACGTGGCTCGATATTACCAACTACATGTTTAAAATTAATAACGATGCGTTTGATGAAGGGCTAGACCGTTTTTCTGATTTTTTTAAAGCGCCTAAGTTATATCCTGAATATACCGATAAAGAAAAAAACGCGGTAAACGCAGAGTGGTCAATGCGCCGCGAGATGGACTTTTTTGGTCAATTTAAGCTAGCCCGTAAAATGATGGGCGATCACCCCGCTAATCGCTTTTTAATAGGAAATTTAGAAACTCTAGGCGATAAAGAAGGGAGCTCGTTGCACAAAGAAACAGTCGATTTTTATAATAAATATTACTCTTCCAATATCATGAAAGTTGCGCTTATTTCTAACTTGCCAATTGCTGAAATGGAGCAAAAAGCGCAAAAGTACTTCGCTGATATAAAAAATAAAAATATTGAAAAGCCAGCTGTTACTGCAAAAGTAGATTTTGATAAAGCAGGCGGTAAGCGTGTATTTTACTCTCCGAATGAAGATGTTAAACAACTACAATTAGATTTCACTATTGCCAATAATGCTGATGAGTTTGCAGTTAAACCAAATCGTTTTGTTGCTTATTTATTAAGTAATGAAATGCCGGGCAGCCCTGCACAAATCTTACGTGATAAAGGTTGGGTGTCGCAGTTATCAGCATCACCATCGCCAACTCAATACGGTAATTACGGGACACTGAATGTAAATATTGAATTGACCGACGAGGGCATGAAAAATCGCGAAACAATTGTCGCGACAATTATGCAATATATCGATTTAATTAAAAAAGAAGGTGTAGATAGTAAGTACTTTAACGAAATTAAAACGTCGCTTAGCAACCAGTTTAAATTTTTAGAGAAGGGCGACGAGTTTAACTATGTAAGCTCGCTTACCGGCAGCATGCAGGTTTATCCGCTTAATCATACTATTAATGCCCCTTACTACTATGCAAAATTTGATGCTGATGCAGTTAATAATGTGCTTGATCAATTAAATGCTAAAACGCTACGAGTTTGGTATATATCTCAACAAGAAGAAACAGATTCGCAACTGCATTTTTATGATGGCAAATACCGTATTAACGACATTAGCGATGATGAAATTGCCAGCTGGAAAAAGCCGAGTGAATTTAAATTAGCACTGCCTAGTGTAAACAATTTACTACCGCAGAGCTTTGCAATTAAAACTAAAGCGTTTAAAGAGCAAAAGCACCCAGTACTAGCTTATGATAAAAACGGCGTGAAAGTATGGCGCCAAGCAAGTCAAAAGTTTGCAGAGCAACCAAAAGGACTTGTTGAGGTATATATAAATACTCAACCTGGATTAACTGATATAAATGCTGAGGTGCTTTATTCGGTATGGGCCGACTTATACAATATTCAGCAAAGTCAGCTAAGCACTGAAGCTGCCATAGCGGGTATGAGTGTGAGTCTTGCGCCAAGTAATGGCCTTGTATTATCAATGAGCGGCTTTACTGATAAACAAGACGTACTACTTAAACAAGCGCTTAGTGGTTTAAAAGCTGGTGTTACAGCACAAGCATTTAGCCAAGCAATTGATCGTTATAAACGTGATTTATTAAACCAGCAGAAGCAGTTCCCGTATGCGCAAGCATTTGGTGAGTATTCAAAACTCATTCGCACAGGCAGTTTTGATACAGATGCACTAATAAAAGCGGCTGAATCATTATCTGTTGCTGATTTAAATAATCTAAAAACAGCAACTTTTGCTAAAAATGATTTACGCGTGTTTAGTTATGGTAACTATAACCAGCAAGATATTGATGCAATAGCTAACGAATTAAGCGCTACGCTTGAAAGCAACCATACACACAGTGAATTTGCACGCAGCAAAGCATGGTTACCGCAAGTAGGCGAAACACTGGTACTTCAAAAAGATATTGATGTTGCTGATGTAGCAGTTGTTGATATGACCGTACACCCAATAGCTGGTTATAAACAAAAAGCACAAGCAGCAGTCCTACAAAGCCACTTTAGAACCGTTGCGTTTGATAAAATGCGTACCGAGGAGCAACTAGCTTACGCTGTAGGTGCATTGGCTCGCCCAATAGAAGACTACTCAGCCATTGGCTTGTTTATTCAGACACCAGTTAAAGGCCCTAAAGAGATACAAGCACGCTTTGATCAATTTAAAAAAGAGTATGCGGTAGAGCTTGATAACATGAGTAATGATACATTCGAACAGCTTAAAAATGCGACGTTAGTATCACTTAAAGAGCAACCTAAAAATTTAAGCGACGAAATGAGCCCGCTTATAAATGACTGGTACCGCGAAAACTTTAAGTTCGATTCAAAGCAAAAGCTGATTAATGAAGTAGAAAAAGTAACACTTGCAGATATAAAACAGTACTACAAGCAAACCATGCTAAACCCTCAAGCTGCGCGTTTAAATGTACAGCTGCGTGGTACTAAGTTTATTGAAAGTGATTTTGCTGATTTACCTAATCAAACAAAAATCACTACGCTTGATGCTTATTACAATGGCATTAAGTTACAAAAATAAACGTTATACATAAAGTTAAAATAAACCCCAGTGTAGCAATACATTGGGGTTTATTTATTTCTATAGCTATATAATATTTATGCCATAACTATAAAGCCTATAACCGCCATTGATGCCGCTATTAATGTATACGGCAACTGTGTTACTGCATGGCTCATTAAGTTACAACCAGAGCCTTGGGCTGCAAGTACTGTAGAGTCTGAATAAAAGCACGCTTGGCTACCAAAGGATGATGCTGATAATAACGCGCCAATCACCAGTGGAATATTTGCGTCAACCGCAGTTGCAAGTGGCATAACGATAGGTATAGACACTGCAAAAATACCCCAACTAGAGCCTGTAGCAAACGCTAGCACCGCCATCGCAATAAACACGACTGCAGGTAAGCATTGCGCCGTCATATACGGGCTTAAACTGCCTATAACAAATTGCGGTAAGCCTATTAAATCGCACACATCTTTAAAAATAAACGCGGCGATCACAGTGCCAATAGCCGGTATCATACTTTTAAAGCCATCAAGCATACGCTCAATCATTTCGCTAAAGCTCATTAATTTTTGTAGTGCATAAAAAGGAAGTGTGACCGCCATAGTCGCTAGTAAGCCTTTATATACATCTATTTCAAAGTAAACGGTAAAGGCTACAAGTAAAATTATTGGCAGTAAAAAGTTATGTAATTTCCCTTTAGGATCGGCATCTTCAAAGTTTTCTTCTACAGCTTTTACTGCATATTCGTCGGCTGTTTGAATATCACTAAACTGAGCAGGATCTACGCTGGCTTGCTCTATTTTCGCCATTTTTTCTGCTTTTTTCATGGGGCCAATAGCAGGTATAACACCTAATACCACTAACAAAACCACCAATACTGCAAACCATGCATAAAACATATAAGGAATTGCTTGAATATATACCGCAATGCCTTGGCCTTCCTCGGCAATGCCGTTATCTACTAATAGTCCGCCAAAAAATACTGCCCAAGTAGATAAAGGTACAAGTACACAAATCGGTGCCGCTGTTGAGTCGACAACGTAGGCAAGCATTTCTCGGCTAACTTTAAATTTATCGGTAATGCGCTTCATCGTTTCACCAACGGTAAGCGCATTTAAGTAGTCATCAATAAAAATAACCACCCCTAAACAAAAGGTCATAAATAAAGAAGAGCGTTTACCTTTAGTGTATTTTAACGCTAATTTGCCAAACGCCGACGCACCGCCAGTGCGCACTAATAAGGCGATTAAAGCGCCAAAACCACCACATACGAGTATTAACCAACCTATGGTTTCGTCGGTCATTACTTTGAGCGATGTGCTGGCAAAGTTAGCAAGCACCTGAGCCGGGTCGGCTATTACTAACCCAACTAAAGCACCAATAAGTAAAGATAAAATAGGGCGGCGTAAAACAACAGCCAAAACAACAACCACCGCTGGTGGCAGTAAACTTAACGCAGAGGGTTCAAGCATTTAAGTGTTCACAAAATTAAAAGCATATTTAAGAATTTAAATTGCTTATACAAAAACAAAGAAGATGATAGTTTGTTGTTAAATCATTTTCCAAGTCACTGCTTTGTACGCGAGAGGAGTATTTAAACTGTTATGTTAAATTAAGGGTTTAAATAAAAACGCGTTGGCTTTGGCGCCAGACGGAGCAAGGAATGCATACCGCTATTGTTGTGCCTGTAAAAACATCGGCGCAAAAATAATCTGGTTTCGCATTTCAGTCAATAAAAATTTATGTGCATAAATAACTTTTTTATGGAGACTTTTAATGAACGCCGTATTTAAAACAAAACGTTTATTGCTTCGCTACGCAAATGAGCACGATGCAGCCATGTTACTTACTTTTGTTAATCAGTCTAATTTTATCAAGTATATTGGCGATAAAGCCATTTATACGCTTAGTGATGCTAAAAACTATATTGAGCAGTCGTTTACTGCATCTCATAAACATCAAGGGTTTGGCCCTTATGATATTACTTATTTTTAAAAGCTGTTCAGCTTATTCACCTCACCAAACTTAGAGCACATTACTTATTATTTTTATATTACATTTCACAAATTAGGCAGGAATAAAAAATAGTTCAAGTGAGTAAAATTACTATTCATAATAACCAAATAACGCCTCGAATAAATTATTTAGAGAGCGTGCCAATATATTTTTTGTAAAATCACACATTAACGTATCAATTATCTTCTTAGTGTTTTTCTGCCCGTTATATTTCATCTTTTAAAAACCTTGAGTTTAAGTTGCTGCAATATTGCTACATGGTATTTACACGTTAAAGGCCGTAAAATTTAACATTGTTATGTGATTGTTTAGTTTTTTTAATTAAAGGTTGCTTGCTTTTAGTTCCTTAAACAGGTAAGTTCTCGCTGCCACCAGGTTAAATGCTTACCTTTTATTGTTTCTTAAGTAATAAAGTGCTGCTTTTTAATGGTGGGAACCATTTATTAAATAAATTGATGAGAAAAATAATGTTTTTAAAATATAAAATGCTGCCGCTTGCTGCGATAATGTTAACAGGTTCGGTGAATGCTGATGCAGTCGTTATCAAAAACCCGGGGTTTGAAAGTGGCTTAACTTATTGGACGATAATTGATGATGCTCGTGCATCAATTATAAGCAACTCTGGTAGCCAATCTTTGCAGCTAATGGGGGCACCTGCACGTGTTCATCAATGGGTTGATGTAGAAACGAATACAGATTATATTCTTACCGGTTATGTTAATGGTTCTGGTAAGTTTGGTGTGAATAATGGCTACGATGTAGTTAAAAAAGTAGTGTTTGATGTGAGTAAATGGAGTAAAGCTGTTGTTCCATTTAATTCTAAATCTCGCTCTAGAATTCAAGTTTATACTAAATTCAATGATGAGTTCCAACACGGCTACTTTGATGATATTCAATTAGTTAGAGCGGATGCTGTTCCAACGGACCCAACAGACCCAACACCTGTTCCAGAGCAGTGTGGTGTGACTAAGTTAGAAGTTATAGAAGCTAGCGATGATGGTTCGTACAACAATAATTACTCACCTGAAAAAGCGATCGATGGATTTTTAACCAATTCATCTCGTTGGTCTTCTAAAGGTAACGGAAAATGGATCCAACTTGACCTAGGCGGTGAAACGACGATTGATAGTATAAAAACAGCATGGTTATCAGCCGATAAGCGTACTGCTTACTTTGATATTGAAACATCACTAGACGGTGAAAACTGGGGCCCTGTAGTTACAGGTGCTGAATCTCAAGGTGATGACTCGCTTAATAAAGATGATTTAGGCGATGTTTATGCACGTTTCATCCGTATTGTTGGCTATGGAAACAGCTCATCTGAAGATTCACAGTGGAATAGCTTACTAGATGTAGAAGTGTTTGGTTGTGGTGAACTTAAAGAAAGCCCAATAGAAACTCCGACTGAACCGACTGAACCGACTGAACCGACTGAACCACCTGCTTCGTGTCCAATTACTCGCTTAAGCGCTTCAGCGAGTGATGATGGTTCATCAAGCGGCAACTACGGACCAAGCCTTGCGGTAGATGGTTCTTTGAAAGAGGCTTCTCGTTGGTCTTCTATAGGTGATGGCAAATGGCTACAGTTAGACTTAGGTGGTGAGACAACTGTTGATTCAATTCAAACAGCTTGGTATTCAGCAGATAAACGTACTGCTTATTTTGATATTGCTGCGTCCTTAGATGGTGTTAACTGGGATTCAATTCTTACGGGAGCAGAATCACAAGGTGACGAAGATCTGAACGCTAATGATTTAGGCGATGTGTATGCGCGTTTTATTCGAGTAATTGGCCAAGGTAATAGCTCTTCTGAAGATTATGAATGGAACAGCTTACTAGAAGCACAGCTTTACGGTTGTGGTGAGTTAGTCGAAAGCCCAATTGAGGTGCCAACTGACCCTACGGATCCGACGGAGCCTACAGACCCAACTGATCCAGGTGAATCAATTCCAGATTTAGTTATTCCTGAAAATATCACCAATGGTTCAATTTTTGAACTGGAAGGTAGTGACCCAAGAATTAACGACTCTACTTTAGTGTTCCTTGCACTTGAAGAACAAGTGACTACGCCTAACGGTAACGGCTGGCGTCATGAGTACAAAATTAAAGAAAGTAAACGTATTGCGATGACTGATACGTACGAAGAGTTCCAAGCAACAATCAAAGTTGATCTTTCAACTGGCGGTAAAACAATCGTTGCACAGCATCACGCAGGTGATACTGGTACAATCATGAAACTTTATGTGTCTGATACTGATGAATCAGGTTTCTATGATAGTAAAGCTGCAAATGGTATTTTTGATGTGTACGTTCGTATTCTTAATAAGAGCGGTAAAGAAGAGAAAAAAGCCCTAGGTACTATTAAAACCGGTGATTCATTTACTTTCCACGTGTTAAATGATTACGGTGTAGTTAAAGTATCTGCTTTCGGTAAGGACTTAGAAACTGAAGTTGAAGATGATTCAGAGTCATACTTCAAATTTGGTAACTACTTACAATCGCAATACCCTGAAGGTAATGATAACTGTGGTAAACATGGTGATTCTTCTAGCTTCAAGAAATGTTTTGAGAAAATTGGTATTACAACGTCTAAAATTACAATGACAGACGTAACATACGTTCGTAAAACAAAATAATATTTACAAATCGCTAATCTAAACCCGCATGGCGTTTGCTATGCGGTTTTTTTTATTTAAATTTATCAATAGGCCAAAGCCTTCTAACTCTGAGAATTTAGGTTTTTATCTGGTGGTGATTGTAATGCTGTACAAGGTGAGTAATCTGGCATACATGGTAGCTGCTACAGTTTTGCTCTTATAGTTTACATCTATGTAAGGATAAGTAAAAAGTCGAGAAACATAGAATTAATCAACTCTACAAAGAGCCCTAAGTACAGCGTACGTTTGGTATTTAAGCTGCGTTCGCCTTATTTATGAAGAGCAATATGCCTTAATTACTCGTTTAAAATAAGTATCTTATCGATATTTTATAGCTTGTCTCATAAATTCATATGTTTAAAGCAGTGTATTTGGTATTTGAGTTGTTTGTTTAATCGTGTAAATACATGATGCGATAGGGTAGTGCGAGGGTTTTAAGTCGTAAAAATTAATACATGTGGATGATTGTTGAAGTAGCTGGTTGGGGCGTAAAATATCCACATCAGTAATTTATACTGATGTGAATATTACGCTTATTGTCTTGTTTTATAAAGAATTTAAAAATGTTAATAAAGCTGAACGTTTCGTATTGCTTAGAGATTCATAGGCAATACGAGATTGCTCTGCTTCTCCATCATGCCACATAATCGCTTCATTAATAGTACGTGCACGGCCATCATGAAGATAGTTTGCATCAGGTGCACACACATCATCGCCTTGGTAACCCGTTAGATTAGTTATTCCACCAGTAACACATGCTGATAAACCAAGGCCCCAAAGTGGTGCTGTGCGCCATTCTGCACCGCTAGCATTTCCGCCACCTAAGTTGTCAGCAAGTCCTTCACCCATATCATGAAGTAATAAGTCAGTGAATGGGCGAACAGTTTGGTTTCGAAGCTCTGCGTGCACAGCAAACTCGCTAGTTTTCATTGTGCTTCGATGACAGCTTTCACAACCGGTTTCGTTGAATACTGTTTCACCTAATATTACGTCTGGATCGTCAAGGTCACGCTGAGCACGAACACCTAGTAAAGAAACATATTTAACGAGATCATTTAAGTGTTCATCGGCAAGTTCTGAGCTAGTATTATTACCACATGTGGTTTGTTCAGGCCCACAATCTGGTGTTGGTATTACTGATGTCATTACCCCCATATCTGTATTTAATGCGCCAGCAACTTGATGCATAATACTTGTTGCATTACCTTTATAACCAAATCGCCCTAAGCGAGTTTCGCCAGTAATTGGGTCAGTAGATAAGCGCGCTTTACCAGAAATACCATCTCCGTTGAGGTCTGCTTCATCTTCGCGTTCTAATATTGTCTCTTCACTTATTGCTTCGAGTAAGCCAAGACCAACGAGTTGTGGTGCCAAACGAGCAGAAAAACGGGCTGGGCGACCTTTTGAAAACTCATAATTTGGTGACCGTAATCCGTTATTTTCAGTCCAAGAGGCAATTTTTACTGTGCCTTCACCTAAATCTGTATTAATACCTATATTATTTGGTTGTAGAATGTAGCCGCGTAGTGGGTCTGGGTTACCATTTTCATCTGCAATTGCAAAGACCCATTTATCAAGTGGCAGACCAACATCTGCTACAGATGCGCGTCCGTTTCTTTCATGGCAGCCTGCGCAAGTTGCGTTGACATAGTTAGGGCCTGCTTTACCAACAAGTTCTGAAAATATACCATTTTCAACGCTTTCATCATGACCGCCGGTGTTGAAGTTTGTATGATGAACACGACGTCCTTTTACAAATGGTTGTCCATTAATATTAGACAAATTAGTCGCCATTTGCATGAAGTGGTTGTCAGACTCTGCAGTGTAATTGTAAGGTAAAGTAGTGCCGCCACCAAGACGACCATTTTCTGCTATTGGGTAAGAATCCTCACGTTCAGATTCTTTTTCTTCAAATTCACCCACTGTTTTCCACGGTACAAGGCCTTCACCTACAATATATAAGTAGGTTGTACCGTAATAGTTTTCACGCCCTTCAGGTACATCATCTAAAAACTGGCTTACTTCAAATTCCATACGTTGGCCTACGGCTAAAGGAATATTATCAGATGCTGACCAATTTAAAGGGCGGTATCGATCAATCACTAACTGATAGCGATATTGGTCGCCATCGTCACTAATTTTGTTAAGGTTATTATCGTAACTGCCTTTGTCTAGCTCAACAACGTTACCACCTAAATTACCATGATACTCAGCAACTGTGTTTAAACCACGATACCAAGCTCTAAGTTCTTTTGGACCTAATTTCCATTCGGTTATAAATGTTATTTCTAACGTTGTTCCTCCTTTAGCTACATAGTCAACAAACTCAAATTGTGCCGTACGGTGTATCCAATAGTGAGATAGGTAATGGTCATAGGCTTGAAATTGATCTTCTTTTGCATGACGGTCACGACCGCGATCAGCGAAGCGAGTAACTAATGCGTCACCTCTGTCAAATGAGATGGCTTGCTCAAGCTGTGTGTTAGTGTCAAATAAAGGAACAATGTTTATTAAACTAATATCCGATGGGTTGTCGCTGTTATTGTCGTTATCGCTATTATCGCCGTTATCGTTATTGTCGAACGCTGTGCTACTAAAAACCAGGTTAAACCAAGGTGATGTTTTTACGCTGTAACCACTGTCTAAATAGGTGAAAGAGTAAACGATTTGATCGCCATCGGTCAGCCCTGTAAGGCTTCTTATATTGCTATCACCGGTGTTAGTCATTCTGAAATTACGCTGTGTACCTTCATTAACAATATAATGTACATCAGCCCAATCAGGAGTATTAACAACAAAATTAAGTGAGCTTTGTGAAGTGATTTCAATATCTAAAGTATTTGCTTGTGCAATTTGACAACCAGCTTCATCGACAACCGAGCCTGGAAGAGTGTCTGTGCATTGGTCTTGAGCATCAATTATTCCATCACTATCACTATCGATAATATTATCGATTATCTCTGGTTTTATAAGTGTCAACTCTAGCCAATTAAAATTAAAACTTCCGCTTTGAGCAGTAATAGTTAATGTATGTTGCGATGCTTCTAGTTCTACTGTGCTTAAAAGCAATGTTTCATATTCATGCCAACCTTCTGTAGCAGCCGTATTACTTACAACAGTTTCACCATCAATAGATAGCGTGAAATTACCTGTTATTGCTGAGGCAACACGAGCACTAATATCGTATGAACCTGCGGCTAAATCTAATGTGTAATCAAGAGATTCGCCAGGCTCAATCCAGCCAACGTTGTAGCCACCGCCTTGATCAGTTGTTTTTTGAATATCAACAGCATCATCACGGTATTCGCCACCAATATTTATCGGTGTTTTGTCATAATAACTGGTGTAATCTTCGGCTTGAACACGCATACTTTGCACTGCTGGTATTTCACAACCGCTATTATCAACACTGTTGCTAGCTTGAATATCTGAGCAAGTTTCATCTGGGATTGAGGTACTACTGCCACCTAGCCATACTATGTCGTCGATTGCCATTTCAAACGGCGCTGTTGGTAAATCATTATCAAGGCTTGCTATATAAAAAAGGCCTTTTAATGATTGCAGTGCTATTAATTCACCACGTAACTCGTTAACAGGAATAGTTACAGTAGACCATTGATCATCACGAACTAATCCGTAATATTCTTCATCAGCTGGAAATTCAATCCAATTTATGTTCGTATATGTATCTTCAATGCCTATTTTAAACGACACGTCTGCTGGTATTTTAATTTTAAAACTTAATACACCATCTTCTGAAAAATTACTTAGGTCTCTAATTTCGCGAGCTTGAATACCTGCACCAAACCATTCATTTTTAGACGTGTAATCCCACGAAATAACGTTACTACCTTCAAATGGCGGTTCATTACCTTCGGTGATAGACTGCGTATTCCAGATAAAAATATCAGCACTTGTCCCTATTTCAAGCTGGTTGTTAGTGGCTGTTGTGTCTGAATATATACCTAAGCTGCCATTTTCAGGCACTGTTTGGTCACCAATGAAAACCTCACCTTGGCCATCTAATTCATATACTCGTACGTAATCTACATACATTTTAGCCGGTTTTACGGCTGAAACTTGGCTGTTCGTAATTGCATCGGTGAAGTTGCCGCCGACAGCTAAATTTAGTAGTAAGTAAAACGGAGCTTGGAATTCGCTTGATTCCTCTGTGATAGTAAAAGGCGTATCAAATAAGTCAATTTCAACACCTTCGTCTTCAACTGTGAAACGAATTTGTGAATCAGTCCAATAGGTACGGTATGTTACAAAGCGGTTTGTTAATGGCGTATTTGATACGTGAGCATTATCGTTTTGCCACGCGATACTTGCGGCACATGTTGGATTTCCATTACTACATGCATCTTTAGTGTAAAATATTAAGTTAGATCCAACATAATGATTGATATCGGCTTCAGGGAAGCCTGCATCAGCACGAGCTTGTTCTTTGTGGCCCATTTCCATCATGTCAATTTCGCCTTTAGCAGGCCAAGATTGATTTGTAGTACCCAGTAACCACGCTGCAGGCCATAATCCGACACCCACATCGGGTACCATCATACGTACTTCTATCATGCCATATTTAACAGCTATTTTATTTTTCGTTTGTACTTTACCAGAAGTAAATGCATAACCATTGCTTGCCTCGTCGTTAGCTTCTAAAACAAGTGCTCTATTGCCAATTTCATTTGGAACATCATCTATATATGCATTTTTTTTCGCATACCATTGCAGCTCTTGATTACCCCAACCACATAACCCTTGATCGCACCCATCGCCAGTATCTACTGTCCATGTTTGATCATTTAATGTGTTAAAGTTTTCTTCCCAAAGAATGGGCCCTATTGCTGCATTGGCGTGCATTGTCGTTGACAGCAGGGATAACGTTAGCCCTGTGAGTAATATACTTTTTTTCATCTATTAGTTCCTAATAACTATCACTAATTAAAACTATACAAGAGATAAAATCCATCAAATTGAAAAAGAGACATATGAGACTTGCTAATACATACACCAACATATCGCAGTGGATATGCCAGATTCTATTTAAAACAAGACACTTTGTTTTTGAACAATTAGTGATTGTTTAGGAAAATAAACCTAGTAATTTAGTGTGTTAAATAATGAAGTGTTACATTCTTAATAATTATTTTAATCGGAAGTGGGGATGATATAAAATAGGTACAGATTTGTCATTATAAAATTTAACGAAATTGTAACAAGAGTCAGCGCTTGGTGTTTTAATGTGGTTTATTCAAAAATTAGATAGATATATTGAAGCTATGATTTATCAGGCAAGAAATATATTTCTTGCCTGATAAATACAGAAGTAGGAGGGATTAAAGTCGTGCTTGCTCTATCGCTTTAGCTACATC
Source organism: Pseudoalteromonas sp. S3178 (assembly GCF_005886985.1). Classification (NCBI taxonomy): domain Bacteria; kingdom Pseudomonadati; phylum Pseudomonadota; class Gammaproteobacteria; order Alteromonadales; family Pseudoalteromonadaceae; genus Pseudoalteromonas; species Pseudoalteromonas sp. S3178. Next base: position 79,838 of record NZ_PNCW01000019.1, read on the forward strand.
TAAATTTATGTTTTGCCAAGTTTTCTCAAGTGTAGTTACTAAGCCATCGTAGCCGTCGTCTTCTATGGGGACTACGTTTGAAAAATTATGAATACTAATTAAACGTCTTCCTGTTTCTGGGTGAGTGTAATATAAGCGCCAAAGTCCTGAAATGTCAGCATTACCTTGTAAGTCACCATTAAAATGATGAACTTCGTATTCAAGTTCATAAAATGTTTGTTGATCAACCTCTGTAATTACAGGCAACCCTTTTATTACCATCCAATTTGGCATGGCATTAAACAAGGTTTGCTGTGCACTTGCAGTTAACATTGAATCAGGCGATTCGCCCCATAAGTTGTAATTAGCAGCATGAATTTGGTTACTGTCTATTTTCATCGCGATGCCTAAATTATTTAGCGCTCCTCTAAGTACAACAGTTTGCACTCTAAGCTGTGCATCTGTGGCCACTACATTTCGAGATGATGCACCAATAGGCTGTTCAAATTGATAATACTGCGTTGCAGTCTGTATTGATGCGCTACACCCGGTCAAGAGTAATAAAAAACTAGCGGTTAAAAGTATAGATTTCATTATTGCTTCCTTGGTTTTGGATCAGCGGGTAGCGACTTGTCAAAAATAAGCATGTTAGGTTGCTCGTTTAAACCACGGGTGAGTGGCTGTAGGCCTTCACTTAAACGTTTAAACTCTTTTAGTGTTTGTTGTATTTGGTGATGAAGTTCTGAGCCTGCTTGATAACTGGCCATCGTTTTATCAAACTGGCGCATGGTTACCTCAAATTGCTCCATACTTTTAGTCATTTTTTCAAAGTTACGATTAAAGTCACCCGGTAAGTTTTGGGTATCTTTTTGACTTAACAGTTCGCGCATTTCATTGGCAAGTGATTGATAGTCGCTAAATGTATCTTGCATTTGCGCTAAGCTGTCTTCAATTTTTAAGCTGTTTACTTTATTTAATACATCAGATACTTGGTCTGCTAGTACCGTAATTCCACTAGATATACTTGGAAACACATCATATTGTGCAAGTTTATCTAGGTTAGCTTTAGGTGCATCTGGGTAAATATCAAAATCAACATACACGGCACCAGTAAGTAAATTGCCAGGTTTTAAAGAGGCGCGCATGCCGTTATTAATCCATCCAGTTAGGCTGCTTTGCCAAAACTCTTTGGCTTGGGCGCTATCGTAATATAAACGACCATATTCTACTTTTATAAGAACAGGTACCGCCGTGTTGTGGTTTTTAAAGTGTGCTGGCTTACCATTAACAATTACGTTAGCAGGCGCTTCTACTACAGTGCCAATACGTGTACCACGGTACTCAACAGGTGCACCTGGACGAAGGCCGCGAATAGATTGCTCAAAATCAATTATGTAGTAATCAAAATCATAAAAACGCTCTTCAAGAGCTTCTTTATAGCTTTGGCTAAGTGAATAACTGTGGCCATCTTGCGCTATTTCACCCGGGGTTTGTTGCTCTGGTAAACCTACAGAAATACCACCTTTTAACAATTTGCTTAAAGAGCCGGTATTTATGTTTATACCATCAGCAGAGAGATCAATCTCTATTCCGGCGTTAACCCAAAAAATAGAATTCATGGTGATTAAGTTTTGATACGGTTCTTTAATAAAAATACCGTATTTCATTGCTTGGTTTTTCCAATCAAAGGTGGCGGTTTCTACTTGACCAATTTTATAGTTTTTGAAAAAAATACCCGTACTGACTTCAAGTACTTCGGCGTTGTAGCTCATTAATTTAAAGCGGCCGCCTTTTACATCTTTACCAATTAAAGCGGGTTCGTCCTGCAGTTCAAATCGCTCTTTTAATTCTTTACTTTCACCAGGTGAAAATTCTAGATACACACCAGAGAGCAGTGTACTCATTCCGCTAATACCCGTTTCATCTATACGCGGTTTTACAACCCAAATTTTGGCATCTTCAGTTAATAACGAATCGTAGTTTTTGTCTATTTGTGCACGCGCTATAACACTGTCTTGCGAGTCAGAAAGACGAATGTGGTCTATTTGTCCTATTTTTACACTGCGTACTTTTATTTCTGTTTTACCAGCAACTATGCCCTCAGCTTGGGGCATTTTTATGTATATAGTCGAGCCTTTATTTGCTTGGTATTGATAAAGCATCCACATACCAACAAGTAGCGCAATAACCGGAATAATCCAGATGGCGGAAATTTTCGGTTCTTTTGTTACGTTTGCCGTTTCTGTCATGCTTTTTTCTCTGAAGTTTTGTTTTTAGGTGAATCCCACAATAAACGAGGATCAAATGCGTGAGCTGCCATCATTTGGCATATTACCATAACTGTAAAAAATACAATGCCAAGCCCTGGGGTTACCGACATTAAGTTACCTAATTGCACTAATGCAACCAGTATAGCAACAACAAATACATCTATCATTGACCATTTACCAATAAATTCAGTTAGTTGGTAAATTTTTGTATAGCGTTTTGTATGGCAGTTTGCAGGCCTTGCAACCATAAAGCATAAAAAGCTAAGCACAAATGCTTTTGCAAGTGGTACTACTACGCTTGCCAAAAATATAATGGCAGCAATAGGGTATGAACCACTTTTCCAAAGCGTAATAACACCACCAATTAAGGTTGAAGGTGATTCATCACCCAGGCTGGTAGTATGCATAATAGGTAATACGTTGGCTGGAATATAACAAACTACTGATGTAATAAGCCAAGCTGCCGCTTTTTGTACACTGTATGGGTTTCTTACATATGTTTTTGTGTGGCAACGCTCGCACACATCATCAGTACATAGCTGATGACAGACATGACATGCTTTAATGTTTTCATCTATTGCACGTTTAGCATGCTCAGCACCCTTGAGCACTTTGGCGGGTTTTATTTGCGCCCAAAGCCTAGGTCTATTTAAATGAGCAAGTGCTGCAATATACAAAATTACAAACCCTACATAAGCCCAAAAGCTTGCTCCAAAGCTTATATCGGCCAGCGACATAATTTTAACCATGCTGACAAGCACACCAATTAAAAATATTTCACTCATTATCCACGGCTCAAGTGACAGGGTTACTTTTAGTAAACGCCTAGCAACGCCATTAGGGAGTGTTTTTAGTACACCTAAATGCAAAGGAATTAAAACAACAAGCAGGCTCATTGGTAGCGCAATAATGCTTAAATCTATAAACAAGCCAAGCAACTCGCTATCGTAATTAAATAAAATACGTGCTGCGTCGGGCAAAGTAATAGTTTGAGTAATGCCGCTGCTACTAAATGAGATAAAAGGATAAAACATGCTGCTAAGCAGCATGAGCAATGCACTAAAGCTTAGTGCAACTATGCGGCTGTCGTGGTTAACGTCAGCTTCGCAAAGTTTATGTTGGCAATGGGGGCAAATAGCCATTTGCTTTGCAACTATGCGAGGTATATCAATAATAAGGTCGCAACAGGGGCATACAGTTTGCAATTTAATACCAAGCTAGAAGAATATTTCTTCAATTTTGCTATATTTAGTACATTAATACAACGCGTTCTGATAATAAGCGCTTTAGCGGCCAAACAATTTAATATTGTTTGGCCGCGTTTTTAATCAAATAAAGCGACCGTTTGGCGTGTAAGGGCTATTAACTCCCCCGATTGTGACCAAATACAGCCATCTTCTAACCCGTAGCCATCTTTAGAGTGATGGGTAATAGCCTCAAAACCTAGCCATTCACCGGGTTCTAAATTAGGTGATTGAACAAATTCTAAATACCACGACATACTGCTTGCCGGCGCAGGTTGTTTAAACATTTGTAATAAAGTAGGAGGCCATGCATCGGTAAGAGCAATTACATGAGCTTCTGTAATATGTTTTGGCGTATGCTTAAAGCGCATCCAACCACCCAAATGCGATGTGTGTGAACTACTAAAAGGCATGCCACCTTGTTGCGGACATAAATCAACATGCTGAAAAAACTCAGGCATCTGACCTTCTATAAAAGGTAATGTATGTGCCTCGTCAACAGGCTTTAAACTCAAAGACTTCGACACAGGTACATTAATCCCTGAGTCTCTGTTTTTTGCAAAACATGCTTGTACTATTACACACACTTGTTGGTTTTGAATAGCTTTTGCAAGTACTTGTGTACTGTTTTTACCTTCTCTGAGTATTTCAACAGATAAAGAGAACGGTATATCGGCTAGTAATGGGCCAACAAAATTAGTGCTTAATGAAAGTAATCGACGCTCGTCATTTACTTGTCCTCTGATAGCTTGATACAAAAGTGCGGCTGAAAGTCCGCCAAAAGCTGTACGACCTTGGCACCAATTTGCAGGGAACTGCATCGTTTGGTTATTTTCATCTGATTGTGATTTGCCAAGGTGTGTTGCTTGGGTAAGTAATTGCTCAAAATGCATGAAGAAGTCCTTAAAAGTGCGATTTAATAAATTTATAACACACTCAAACTTGTCAGACCAGTATTTAAAAATCACCTCTGGCGATGCAAAAATCACCATTCCTTATAAAAAATAGGGTTATTTGTTAAAAAAATCACAAAAAATGAAATTAATTTCATTTTTACAGTTGAATTAAGTTTGGCGCATCCCTATTTACTATGTCATCGAACGTATTAATGAATAAAGAAGTTGGAGAAATTTCATGGGTAAAATTATTGGAATCGATTTAGGTACTACAAACTCTTGTGTTGCAGTACTTGATGGTGACAAAGCACGCGTAATTGAAAATGCGGAAGGCGATCGCACAACCCCGTCTATTATTGCTTATACGCAAGACGGTGAAACTTTAGTAGGTCAACCTGCTAAACGTCAAGCGGTTACTAACCCAACAAATACATTGTTTGCAATTAAGCGCTTAATTGGTCGTCGTTTTGAAGACGAAGAAGTACAGCGCGATATCGGTATCATGCCGTTTAAAATCATCAAAGCTGATAACGGCGATGCATGGGTAGAAGCGGGCGGCGAAAAACGCGCTGCACCACAAATTTCTGCTGAAGTACTGAAAAAAATGAAAAAAACTGCAGAAGACTTCTTAGGTGAAGAAGTAACTGAAGCGGTAATCACAGTACCTGCATACTTTAACGATTCACAACGTCAAGCAACGAAAGATGCTGGTCGTATTGCGGGCCTTGAAGTTAAACGTATCATCAATGAGCCAACTGCTGCTGCCCTTGCTTACGGCATGGACAAAAACAAAGGCGAGAACATTGTTGCAGTATATGACTTAGGTGGTGGTACTTTCGATTTATCAATCATTGAAATTGATGAAGTTGAAGGCGAGCACACATTTGAAGTACTTGCTACAAACGGCGACACTCACTTAGGTGGTGAAGATTTCGATAACCGTGTAATCAACTACTTAGTAGCTGAGTTCAAGAAAGATCAAGGTTTAGACTTAAAAACTGATCCGCTTGCAATGCAACGTGTTAAAGAAGCTGCTGAAAAAGCAAAAATTGAACTTTCATCTGCACAATCTACAGAAGTTAACCTTCCGTATGTAACTGCTGATGCAACAGGTCCTAAGCACATGAACGTGAAATTGACACGTGCTAAGCTTGAGTCACTTGTAGAAGATTTAGTTCTTAAGTCAATTGAGCCACTTAAACGTGCGCTAGCTGATGCTGATTTATCAGTAAACGATATCAACGATATCATTCTAGTGGGTGGTCAAACACGTATGCCACTAGTACAAAAAACAGTATCTGAATTCTTTGGTAAAGAGCCACGTAAAGACGTTAACCCTGATGAAGCAGTTGCAGTAGGCGCGGCAATTCAAGGTGGTGTTTTAGCGGGTGACGTTAAAGACGTACTATTACTAGACGTTTCTCCATTATCTCTAGGTATTGAGACAATGGGCTCAGTAATGACTGCGCTAATTGAGAAAAACACAACGATTCCTACTAAGAAATCGCAAACTTTCTCAACAGCAGAAGATAACCAGTCTGCGGTAACAATTCATGTGTTACAAGGTGAGCGTAAACGTTCAAGCGATAACAAATCTCTAGGTCAATTTAACCTAGAAGGTATTCGTCCTGCACAACGTGGTACACCACAAATCGAAGTAACATTTGATGTTGATGCTGATGGTATCTTACATGTATCTGCTAAAGATAAAGATACAGGTAAAGAGCAAAAAATCACGATTCAAGCGTCTTCTGGCTTAAGCGATGAAGAAGTTGAAAAAATGGTTCGTGACGCAGAAGCTCATGCTGAAGACGATAAGAAATTTGAAGAGCTAGTAGCTGCTCGTAACCAAGCTGATGCAATGGTTCACGGCACACGTAAGCAAATTGAAGAAGCGGGTGATGCACTTCCAAGTGAAGACAAAGAAGCAATTGAAGCGGCTGTTGTTGACCTTGAAGCTGCAATTAAGAGCGATGACAAAGCTGAAATTGAAGCTAAAACTCAAGCACTTGCTGAAAAGTCTCAAAAGCTTATGGAAATTGCACAAGCTAAAGCTCAACAAGGCGGCGCAGACGCTGGCGAGCAACAGCAACAATCTACGAAGCAAGATGACGACGTAGTTGATGCAGAGTTCGAAGAAGTAAAAGACGACAAGTAATTGTTTGCTGAGCTTCTAGCTAACTTAAATACCATGACTCAGTTAAGTGTTTAAGTTAGGATGAACAATTGAGGCGCGCAGGCTAAAGCTTGACGCGCCTTTTGCATGTAAATTAGATGGTAAATCGATACGATTTATCGGTTTATCAAGCAGCCTAGCTGCAAACAGAAAAGAGTAGTGTGATAGATATGTCAAAACGCGATTATTACGAAGTCCTCGGCGTAAGCAAAGATGCGAGTGAGCGAGACATAAAAAAAGCGTATAAACGCTTAGCGATGAAATATCATCCAGATCGTACCGCAGGCGATAAAGAACTTGAAACCAAGTTTAAAGAAGTTAAAGAAGCGTACGAAATATTAACTGACGATCAGAAACGTCAAATGTATGACCAATACGGCCATGCTGCCTTTGAACAAGGCGGTGGCGGCGGTCACGGTGGCTTTGGCGGTGGTGGTCAAGGTGATTTTGGTGATATTTTTGGTGATGTGTTTGGTGATATTTTTGGTGGCGGCGGTGGCCGACGTCAATCTCGTCAACAACGTGGATCTGATTTACGTTACAACATGGACTTAAGCCTAGAAGAGGCCGTTCGTGGTAAAGAAGTAGAAATTAAAGTACCTACATGGGTTAGTTGTGAACCATGTGATGGCAGCGGTGCAAAGGCAGGTTCTAAACCAAAAACATGTACTACGTGTCATGGTGCTGGACAAGTACAAATGCGCCAAGGCTTTTTTGCTGTTCAGCAAACATGTCCTACGTGTCAGGGACAAGGTCAAATTATTTCAGACCCTTGTAACAAATGTCATGGACAAGGGCGTGTTGAGAAAACTAAAACGCTTTCAGTTAAAATCCCAGCTGGCGTAGATACAGGTGATCGCATTCGATTAACTGGCGAGGGCGAAGCAGGCATGCACGGCGCACCGGCAGGTGATTTGTATGTTCAAGTGTCAGTACGTGAACACAAAATATTTGTTCGCGAAGCTAACAACTTATACTGCGAAGTACCCATTAGCTTTACCACGGCTGGTCTTGGCGGCGAAATTGAAGTACCAACGCTTGATGGCCGAGCTAAGCTTAAAATACCTTCAGAAACACAAACAGGCAAAATGTTCCGTATGCGTGGTAAAGGTGTTAAGTCTGTACGCAGCGGTGCTCAAGGCGATTTAATTTGTAAAGTTGTGATTGAAACGCCAGTTAATTTAAACGAGCGTCAACGTGAACTTCTTAAAGAATTAGAAGAAAGTATGGGCAAAGATAGCTCAAAGAACCGTCCTAAAGAGCAAGGCTTTTTTGATGGCGTTAAAAAGTTTTTTGATGATTTAACTAAGTAATTAGTAATCGAAAAATTATAAAAAACGGTGCTTGATAGCGCCGTTTTTTTTGCTCAAAATTAATGTTATTTTGTTTCTTTGACACTAAATGGTTTAGTAAATGACACCTGCAATAGAGCTTCTAAAAAAAAGGCGTATCACATATGAAGTACTTAGTTATGAGCATGATGCTAATAATAGTAACTATGGCAAAGAGGCGGTCGAAAAGTTGAATCTCAATAGTGCTCAGGTTTTTAAAACCTTAGTGCTCGAAACAAGCGAAGGGCAGCTTGTAGTAGCAATAACGCCTGTTACGCAGCAGGTGCAATTAAAGCAACTTGCAAAGGTGTGCGGTACTAAAAAGGTTACAATGGCAGAGGCTTCAAAAGTACAAGCTGCTACTGGGTATATTTTAGGTGGTGTTAGTCCGCTGGCTCAAAAAAAGCGCCTTGCTACATTTATACACCTAAGCGCGCAGAATTTTAATCCCATTTATGTTAGTGCGGGTAAACGAGGGCTAGAAATTTCACTCTCGCCAAACGATTTAGCGTTAACTACTAATGCTAAATTTGCTGATTTTTAACACTCCCTTCTTTTTCTTCTGTAACCAACAAGCATAAATTTCATGTTCGCAATTTGCTGCTTTAGCTATTTTTAACTACATTCAAATTACCCTAAGCACTATGTATTATGGCTACGTGTATGAATTTTACGGATGTGAATTATTTTGCAATACTTGTGGCTTCGTTGTCTTCTTTTATGCTTGGTGGAGTGTGGTATTCAAAGGTGCTTTTTAAAAATGCATGGCTTGAGAGTATTGGGTTAACTGACCTCGATTTACAATCTGCAGATCCTAAACTTATTTTTGTTGGTAGTTTTTTATTAGCATTTATAGCTGCATTAGTACTAGCGTTATTTCTAGGAAAAGAGGCAGGTATAGGGGAGAGCTTAGGGACTGGTTTTGCTATTGGCTTGTTTTGGGTGTGTAGCTCCTTAGGACTAAGTTATATTTTTGAGCAGCGCCCTTTAAAGTTGTTTTTAATTAATGGCAGTTACCACGTATTACAATTTTCATTAATGGGGCTTATTTTAGGGCTTTGGCCTTAAATTTAATTTTTGCTGTGCGTTGTATTTGCTCCTTTTTTATAAGTAGGGTAACTTTAAATTAGTCTAATAAGGGAATTGGTAAACATATTAATGAAAATATTAGTTGTTGATGATATGCCGCTCATGCGCCACGTATTAATTAATATGTTGAGAAAGCTCGAGTACAACAATATTGTTGAAGCAACTGATGGCCTTCAAGCATTAGCTTTTTTACATGATCAACACTTTGATTTAGTTATTACTGACCTACATATGCCAAAAATGAATGGCGTAAATTTACTAGACAACATTCGAAAAGATGAACAACTAGCAGATATTCCTGTATTAATGGTTACCTGCGAAGACAGTGCAGATACAGTAAAACAAGTAATAAAAGCCAAGGTTTCTGGATTTATTGTTAAGCCATTTAATATGAACGTGCTTTCATCGCAACTAGGACGATTCTTTTTTAGAGATTAACGTATATTTGTTATCCTACCCTGATTAGTTCAACCATCCTCCTTGAAGGAAATAATGGCAAAACCCAACAAAAAAGGCCCCACTAAAACAGTCGATATATTTTGCTCTGGCTGTAAAGCCCCCCTATTTAAGTATCGCAAAGGCGGAAAGGGCGCACTGGTTAAATGTTTTAAAGAGCGTATCAGTCAAGACTTTACATCGCAGGCGTGTATTTGCCCTAATTGTAGCCGCCCTTTTGCACGCGAAGCGATTATACGTGGAGCGCCGGCATATAAAATTATTGGTGGAAAAGTTACTTTTAAATAAACAGTTTAATTAAGCATTAATCATGCGGACATATGCCCTTGTGAGATTATGCAATATTGATAGAATCGCCCGGTTTTGCTGTTTCAATGAATGAAAAAACACCCACCCCATGGATTGGGCCAGTTTTTTGGGTTTTTTAACGGATAAAGGATCGTTGCGTGATAGCACTCTTATTTGACATCATAGGTATGACAGGCACTTTTTTAGTAGTAGGGTCATTCTTTTTACTTCAGCTTGGTAAAACATCTCCAACCAGCTTAGTTTACAATATGATGAATTTAACAGGGGCAATATTGTTGTTAATTAGCCTATGTTACAACTTTAATTTAGCGAGTTTCGTAATTGAAATATTTTGGATAGCCGCATCATTAATTGGCCTATACAAATACATCAAAAATAAACCTGCATTAGCTGTAAATTAAGAACGTATTAATTTTTTAAAGCTAAATAAGCGCTGCAAGCATCACTGTTTGCGGCGTTTTTTGTTTTTTATTTAATTTAAAGTCATAAACAAAATAAAATGCATTTGTTAACAAAAAGTTTATATCCCTGCACCATATAAGTGGTTACACTAGCGCCCTTAAAATTATTTAGGCTATTTTTACGGGCAGGCCATGTTTTCGTTTTCAAAAAAAATAATAACCATATGTTTATTATTAGTTTTAATTTTAGTTGTTACATTTTGGGTTGGGCGCGCTCACGATGTAGAAAAAGCAACAGTTCAAGCGCAGCGTCAGGTTACTCAATTAAACGATTATATTGATACTGAACTCGCTCGTTTTTCAGCTATTCCTCAGCTACTTACTTACAATCAGTTAATGATTGAATTTGCAAGTGGCGATCAAGCCCATTACAACGCCATAAATAACTACTTAGCTGATATACAACAAGCCAGTGGTGCATCAGATATATTTGTCCTTAATGCGCAAGGTGCAGTGACAGCAAGTAGTAACTGGCAAGCCGATTACACCTTTTTAGGTAGTAACTTTGCCTTTAGGCCTTACTTTAAACGTGCATTTGCAGGTGAAAAAGTTGCGTATTTTGCACTAGGTATGCGTTCAAAAGAGCGCGGAATTTATTTTTCGCAGGCTGTTTATCACGACAACAAAGCAGTGGGTGTTGTTGTATTAAAAGTAAATGTAAGCAAATTTGAAAACGACAGAGAGCTTTTAAATACATCTAAAGGTAGCCATTTTTATTTAGAGCTGAGTGATAAAGTAATTGCTATGTCTGATATGCAAACATGGCGTTTAAATAGCTTTAGCGAGTTTGATATAGCAAAGCGACGTAATATAAAATTACGCCGCGCTTATTTAGATCATCAACCTGTATATATTGAGCAATTTCAGTATACGAGCCAGGGTATTTCGCATTTTAAAATTAATAAAAAGCTTTATGTGAGTGCAACAAAGCCACTGCGTTATTTTAGCGCACGTATGCACGTACTTGTTGATATTACAAAGGTAAATGCAGCTCAATTAATACGCTTATTTTGGGCATTTAGTATTTATGTTTTAGTTATCATTGTTGGTTATAGTTTACTTGCTCGTTTTGCGGGTTATAAAAAGCTAGTTTACTCAAGACATAGCCTTGAGCAAAAAGTGATAGAGCGCACTCAAGAGCTTGAAAAAACGCAAGTTGCATTAGTTCAATCAGCAAAGCTTGCAACAATAGGGCAATTAAGTGCAGGTATTAATCACGAAATAAACCAGCCTCTTAGTGCTATTAATACTTACCTAGCAAGCGCTAAACGTTTACTTGCTAAACAAAATTACACTGCACTTGGCGAAAGCATTACGGTGGTTGAGGGGCTTGTAGGTCGCGTACACAAAATAGTGGGACAGTTAAAGCATTTTAGCAAACCATCACAAACTCAGTTAAGGCCTTATCCGCTAGCGGGCTTATTAAATAACGCTTTAATGATTGCCAGCTCACAACTAAAGCAAGATAACGTACACGTAGAGCAGCCTAATTTAGATGGCGGGTTAATAGTGTGGGTTGATTCACTTAAATTTGAGCAAGTGTTAGTTAATTTAATAACCAATGCAAGCCAAGCTATGAATGGCGCAATAATACGTAAATTAAGTTTTAATGTTGAGTGCTTTGATAACCGTGTAAAACTATCAATTTTAGATACTGGGTCTGGGATAGAGCAACATGCTTTTGGTAATATTTTCGAACCTTTTTATAGTACTAAAGAGAGTAACGGCTTAGGCCTTGGGCTATCTATTTCAAAACAAATTATTGATTCGTTTAATGGCTCTTTAAGTGCGCATAATCGACTACAAGGCGGGGCTGAGTTTATAATCAGTTTATCAAGCACGCAGGATAAAACAGATGATTGAAAACTCACAGTGTAAGCACATTATTGTAATTGATGATGAAGCGATGATCAGAGATTCATTAAAGCAATTACTTACCCTCGAGGGTTATACAGTTGAGTGCTTTAATGATGCAAGTACGGCTCTAACAAAGCTTAATCGTCGTTTTATGGGCGTTATACTGAGTGACATAAATATGCCTGCAATGGATGGTCTTACCTTGCTTGAGCAAGTCACTGCATTTGATAGTGAACTACCGGTTATATTTTTAACTGGGTACGCCGATGTAACTATTGCTGTTAAAGCTATGCAATTAGGCGCGTATGATTTATTTGAAAAGCCAGTAAATGAAACATTACTTGATTGCATCGCAAGAGCGTGTGACAAGCGAAGTTTAGTGATACAAAACCGTGCATTAAAATTAGCTGTACAAAAAACCTCAGCACCCGGCGTTCGCATATTGGGCGACACGCCTAAAATGCAAGACATGATGCACTTGCTTAACACGGTAATTGATACGCCAGCAGATGTAATGATTGAAGGGGAAACAGGCACAGGCAAAGAGCTTGTCGCTCGTTATTTACATGATCAAAGTATTCGATGTGAAAGTAACTTTGTTGCTATAAATTGCGGCGCAGTACCAGAGCAGTTAATTGAGAGCGAATTATTTGGAGCCGCTAGTGGCGCTTTCACTGGGGCTACACATGCGCGAAAAGGCAAGTTTGAATATGCCCAAGGTGGAACCGTATTTTTAGATGAAATAGAAAGTACACCGTTGTCTTTACAGGTAAAATTACTGCGCGTTTTAGAAGAGCGTAAAGTAACCCCGGTAGGTGAAAACACCCCAATTAATTTAGATATACGCATTGTAGCTGCCACTAAAGTAGATTTACTTTCACTTGTTGAAAAAGGTGAATTTAGAGCCGATTTGTATTATCGACTAAGTTTAGTAAAAGTTGACATACCGCCACTTAGAGCCCGAAAAGCCGATATTGTATTATTGTTTAAGCATTTTAGTTCTATTGCAGCAACACGCTATCATAAGCCGCCAGCACCACTTAATAGCGAAATTCAACAGCGACTCTTAGCGTACGACTGGCCTGGCAATGTAAGAGAGCTTAGAAACCAAGCTGAGCGTGCGGTTTTATTGGGAGTAGAGCTTGCTTTTAGTGTTAGTAAAACGCAGGCTAAAGGTGAGCTTTCACCCGATTTAAGCTTATCTGAAAAAGTCACTTTTTATGAGCAGTCATTAATTGAAGAAGCCCTAGAGCGTAACCATGGCAGTATTAAAAATACGATGGATACACTGCAAATAGCTCGTAAAACCCTTTACGATAAAATGAGTAAATACAATTTAAACCGCGATATGTTTATTGACTGAATGTGTGGTTTACGTGACAGCTTCGTTTTTATGATGTGTGGGAAACCGCACATTAGTTCTTTTTTTTATATCTAAAAATAACTAACTACTTAAAATTTAATAACATTTTATCATTGGCAGTAAAGTTGCCTTATTAGACCTGACAACAAGTAGATTCTAATAATTAGGACACATAATGATAAAGTTTACACACTCTACTATTTTACTCACCTCAATTAGTAGCTTGGCATTTTATTCGCACACGGCTTGCGCTACTGAATATGACGTTTATGGTAAAGCCGAAGTGCAAATTGCTAATACAGATACAGGTATTATGCGCTACGCAGAAGAAGGGACACAGATTGAAGCGCCATTTTCGAGGATTGGTATTCAAGGGCAGCACAAATTAAATGAATATTTAAACGTTGTTTTTAAATACGAAGTGCAAGTTAAAGGCTTTGAGCAAGACGACACCGAAGAGCCCTTTAGTGCAAGAAACACCTATCTTGGTTTAAAAGGTCAATTTGGCGAGCTGGTAGTGGGAAGAAACGATACCCGCTTTAAATACTCTGAGGGAAAAGTTGATAATTTTAATGAAACCCAAGGCGATATAGCCCAAGTTATTGCAGGCCAAGATAGACTTGGCGATACGCTAACATACACTTCTAAGTATTGGCATAATACGCAATTTTCGTTTACTTACGCCCCAAAAGACGACAATAAAGATAATGAAGCTGGATTTGCAGCGACCGTTATTTATGGTGATCGTAGCTTAAAAAACACTTCATATTACTTATCAGTAAGCCATGTTGACTCTCTTAATAATATTAATGCGAGCCGAATAGCAGCTGCCTATAAATTTGAACAATTACAGCTTGGGGCACTGTATCAGCATTCTGAATCAACAGATGGCATAAAATCGGGTAACGGTTATGTGTTAAGTGCAAGCTATACGCTTGATAAATGGGTACCTAAATTACAGTTCGCTAAAGATGACTCTTTGCTTCGTCAAGCATCAGATGCAACACAGTGGACAACAGGTGTAGATTACGTATTTGATAAACAAACCACCGCTTACTTACTCTATACTGATTTAGACCTACAAGAGAACGCCGATAATAGCGTTGCACTTGGCTTAAAATACAAATTTTAGGAATTAACAATGACTCAATTAACACACAAAAAATCAGATCCTAAAAAGCCTAAAATGCAATGGTTATGGCTATTACTTGGGCCAAGTATTATGTTGCTTACGTGTTTAATAGCACCGCCAATAGGAATGTCTGAAGCCGCTTTTAAAACAGCAGGTTTAGCGTTTTGGATGGCTTCATGGTGGGTAAGTGAAGTAGTGCCTATCCCTGCAACGGCTTTATTGCCGATTGTTATTTCCCCCTTAGTTGGTATTGCTGCCATTAAAAGTGTGACTGCACCGTACGCTCACCCACTCATATTTTTATTTTTAGGGGGATTTTTAATTTCTATAGCTATGGAGCGATGGGGATTACACAAGCGTATAGCCCTTAGTACGATGCTTTATGCGGGTAAAAAACCAAGTTTACAAATATTAGCCATGATGTTGGTAACAGCCTTTTTATCTATGTGGATGTCAAACACAGCCACTGCGGTAATGATGTTGCCTATAGCATTATCTATTACACATTTAGTAAAACAATCAGATCCAAATAATGAAGGGTTTGGCAAAGCGTTGCTACTTAGTATTGCTTATGGTGCAAGCATTGGCGGGATTGCCACTTTGATAGGTACTCCTCCTAATGCACTCATGGCAGCGTACTTATCAGAGAGTTACAAAATTGAAATTGGCTTTGCGCAGTGGATGCTTGTTGGTGTTCCGTTAAGTATTAGCATGTTGATAATAAGCTGGCTGTGGTTAACTAAATTTGCTTACAAAGTAGATAAAAATGTTAAGAATAATCGAAGTATTGATACAAAAGCAGTATTCACAAAACAATTAAGTGAATTAGGCACAATGCAGCACGCAGAAAAAGGCGTTTTATTTGTATTTGTATTAGCAGCGTTATGCTGGATTTTTAGACCAATTCTTGCAGATTTTAGCGGTTTATCAATATCAGATACGGCTATCGCCATAGCGGCAGCACTATTATTATTTGTATTACCGGCCAATAAGGGCAGTGATGAGAGAATACTTGATTGGAAAAGTGCAGCAAATGTTCCTTGGGGTGTATTACTTTTATTTGGTGGTGGTTTAACACTTGCTTCGCAAATAAAGGCATCTGGGTTAGCCGATTACATCGCGCACATGATTGAAGGCGCAAGTGCAATTCCACTTGTGATGAGTGTGCTGGTGGTGGTTGCATTAATTACATTTTTAACTGAGATAACAAGCAATACAGCCACGGCTGCTGGGTTTTTACCATTACTCGGGCCTGTTGCAGAGTCAATTACGGGTTCACCTTTAGTGTGGGTAATACCTGCTGCTATTGCATGTAGCTGCGCGTTTATGATGCCTGTAGCCACGCCGCCTAATGCCATTGTGTTTGGCTCTGGACAAATACAAATGCGCGATATGATCCGCGCAGGTTTTGTACTCAATATTGTCGCTATAGTATTAATTACGCTAGTAACGATGACTATTGCAGCGCAAGTATTTGGCTTTTAATTATCCTCTAAATTAGTTCCAACCAACCCTATGAGCAGCCTAAAATTTAATTTAGGCTGCTATTTAATCACATTAGTTAGTGTTATTGCTCGAAAAACAGAACAAGGTTATAGTCCTTTGTAACTTTAAAAATTGAGTAATCTATTTTGAGCACCGACACATCTGACACACTGCCCCTCATTTCCCAATTTGATGAATTACAAAAGAACTTTAAAAACACGCCCTATTTAGCAATTGATAAACGTATTGTTTTATTAAAAAAATTGCGTGTGCGTATTGTTAGCCTAGAGCAAGAGCTGGTAGATGCAGCCTCAAAAGATTTTGGCTACAGAACCGCGTTCGACACTTTACTAGGCGATATATTACCTACAGTGCAAACACTTGCGCACATAATAAAAAAGCTGCCTAAATGGGCTAAGGCCAGTAATCGTTCAGTGGGTTTAAGTTTATGGCCTTCAAAAGTAAGTGTTAATTATCAGCCAAAAGGTGTGGTGGGTATTATTGCCCCATGGAACTACCCAATTCAGTTAGCGTTAGTGCCCGTGCTTACAGCCATAGCGGCAGGTAATAAAGTGATGCTAAAACTTAGTGAATTTACACCGCACACCAATGCTGTAATCGAAAAAATATTTAAAGACGACATGCAAGCGCACTGTAAAATAATACAAGGCGGTAGTGATGTTGCGGCGCAATTTTCGGCGCTCCCTTTTGCCCATATTTTGTTTACGGGCTCAACAAGTGTCGGCAAGTTAGTTATGGCTTCTGCTAGTCGTAATTTAACACCTGTAACGCTAGAGCTTGGAGGTAAATCGCCAGTCATCATTACGCAAAATGCAGATATTAAAAAAGCCGCTCAAGCTTTATTATTTGGAAAAATGGCTAACGCTGGGCAAATATGTGTAGCCCCTGATTACGTATTTGTACCAAAAGCGCTTGAGCATCAACTTATTCAGCAGCTGTGCGAACTCTACAAAAAGCATTTTAAAGACGGTGTTGAAGGTAAAAACTTAACCTCAATTATTAGTGATGCACACTATAAACGGTTATCAAGTTATTTAGAGCAAGCACAAGAGCTTGGTGCAAACATTATTAAGCCACTTGAACAAAATCAGCAAGATGAGCAAAAACATCGAATGGGTCTGCATTTAGTGACTCAAGTGACTGACGAAATGCAGCTTATGCAAGAGGAGTTATTTGGTCCAATACTACCAATAATGAGCTACGAGACGCTTGATAGCGCTATTGATTATATTAAGGAAAATCATCACCCATTAGCGCTTTATATTTTAGGCCAAGACAAAAACGCTCAAGAGTATATTATGAAACAAACAATTAGCGGCACCGTTGCCGTTAACGATACTTTAGTACAAGTAACCGCAGACGATGTACCTTTTGGTGGAGTAGGGCATTCAGGCATGGGGCATTATCATGGTATTGAAGGGTTTTTAACGTTTAGCCACGCTAAAAATACATTAGTATCGGGCTCATTTAACCCGCGTATTGGTTTATTACTCAAACAAAGCAAGCTCATTATTAAATTATTAAAGTGGCTTTACATAAAATAGTTTTAAATTAAAAAGGCTGAATTACATGAGTAACCCAGCCTTTATAATTTTAATCGTTAGATAGTAAACTAAAACAAACGACCTTCACCAGCATAGGTGCCGGCCTGAATTTTTGCATAAATTGCGTCGGCTTTTTCTTTAGCTTCTTCTATTTCTTTAGGTAGCATTTTACGCTCATCGAGTTTACGGCTATGGCTTGCTTCCATGTTACCGTTGTACTCTGCAATGGTGTTCCAAATATAAGATTTTTCTAAATCTTTTGGCATACCTAAGCCTTCAAAATACATAAGTGCCAAGTTAAATTGTGCTAGTGAGTAATTATTAGCGGCGGCTTTTTCGTACCACGTACGGGCTTGCTTATAATCACGTGTAACGCCTACGCCGTTTGAGTACATTACGCCTAAATTAAACTGAGCAGCAGGCAAGTTCTTTTTAGCGGCCTTTTCAAATAGGCTTACAGCCATTTGATGATCAAGCTTTACGCCTTTACCCTCGTCGTATAAAACAGCAAGAGCAAACATAGAGTCAGGATGGTTCTTTTTAACACCTTGTTGATAAAGCGATGCTGCTTTGTAGTAATCGCGTGTTACACCGTATCCTCCTTCGTACAGTTTGCCTAGCTCGTAAATCCCTGGAGCAAAGCCTTTATCCGCAAGGTATTCAAATTCTTTTAGGGCGACTGCAAATTCACCTTCGTTAGCGGCTCTAATGCCATCCTCTAACGTTGCATTAGCAAAAGGGCTGGCAAGTAAAACGCCTGCAAGAACAAGTGCTTTTAAATTAAACTGTGACATAACAATGTCTCCAATTATTAATAGTTACGATAGGTATTAAATTTTTGCGCTATTTACGCATTATAAACGTTTAATACTCAGTGCATACAATGATGATTAAATCGTTTACTGTTTATAAATGCAAAAATGAGTGCCTAGAATTATGTTTTACGCCTGCTTTAATAAAAACGCAAGGTGAGCGCTTTTAAGGTAACGTGGATAAAACACAGCTCTGTAAACACTTATATATTAAGCTAAGCATATTGGCTTTAGATGTGTAAGATACAGATTTTACAGAAAATTTAAAGGAATAAAAAAAGCCCGTTAGGGCTTTTTGGAGTCATATTAACCGTCACTAATATGAGCAATGTAGCAAGTAGATGTGATTTTTTTATGCTATTACTTCATTTGAGTAAGTAATAACACTAAGCGGCACGTTCTTGTTTAATGTGTCAGCATCCTTGCTGAATACTCTTCCATGGGCACTGAGGTCGGTACGTTTTGTTTCTGGTAATGATTATTAGTTAGATTAACAAACAAGTCAATATTTAAATGATAATTATTATCAAATAAAGTTTTCGGAATTATAAAATTTAAAATAAGGAAAGTGATGCTTAATAATCTTAAAACTAAAAAAGTAATAAATGCATGCTTTGCTATCAGCATGGTATTTTTGTGTAGTTGTTCAGCTTCATTTACTTACAACAACTTGAGCTGGCTTTCGTCATTTTGGGTGGATGATTATATTGATTTAAATAAAACTCAAAATAAGCAGCTTAAACAGATCATTAATACGACCCAAGCCTGGCACAGAAGTACGCAGCTGCCTGCCTACAAACAAGATATTCAAAACATTAAGGCACTTTTTAACAGCACGCTAAGCACCGAGCAGTTAAAAAAACAGGTGGTTTTTGCCAAAAAGCATTGGCAAAATCTCCTCGAATACGCGCACATGCCTTTAGCTGAACTCGGGGCAACCTTATCAAGTGAGCAACGCGATGAGCTACTAAGTAATATTCAAAAACAAATAGATGAAGAGCGCGAGGAGTTTAACGAACAAACACCGCTTGAGCGTAAAAACGATCGTTTAGAAGAGCAAATCGAATATTATGAAAAATGGGTAGATGAACTAACGAATGATCAAAAAGCACTAATAATTACAGCTAACGAGCAGCACAAAGACTCCAAATCACTGTGGTTAGAGTATAAACAAAACCGTTTAAATGTAGCTATTGAGATATTTAAAAACAAAAACTTAACGCAAAACGAGTTAATAGCTCAGTTAAGTACAGTAATAAAAGAACGCGAGCGCTACATGAGCGAAACGCTACTTAAAACAAATGAAGAAAACCTCAATTTATATATTAATTTATTGTACCAATTAAATACGACACTCAGCGATAAGCAACGCCAAAGCGTAAATGATCAATTTGATGAGTTAATTGATACGTTAAACGATATAATACAAAGCTAAGTTACTGAATCGGTTATTTATTGACTGTTTTGTTAGTTTGTTAGCCGCAGAAGACGTTTTAGTAAAGGCAATATATGGTTACTGATTTAAAAAGCATTCTAAATACTTGGCATGCTCAAAAAGATACTCAGGAATGGGTGTTAGCTACTTTATACAAAATAGAAGGCTCTAGTTACAGAAAACTAGGCGCTATGATGCTTATATCGAGTTTAGGGCAGCGATTAGGAATGCTCTCAGGTGGTTGCTTAGAGGCAGATATTCAGCGCCATGCCAAACAAGTAATGGGCACTTTAACCAGTAAAACAATTAGTTATGATGCAACCGATGAGGACGATTTAACATTTCAACTTGGTATAGGTTGCGGTGGTATTGTACACATATTATTGCAGCCTATTCATAAGAATAATGATTATTTACAATTAGATCATGTATTTAAAGCATTAAGTGACAATAAGCCCGGTCAATACTCTCAACAAGTTACCCCAGTTTTACCCCAAGGTAGAGGTGTGTTTACACAAAATGATGAGCAACACGACTTATCGATGAACCGAAAAGCTAAATTAGTTGAGATCAATCATGCCACTTGGCTTCAAACCTCAATATATCCGCCACCTCATTTGTTAATAGTAGGAGGCGGTGCTGACGCAGTCCCTGTTTATGCGTTAGCAAAGCAGCTTGGCTGGAGTGTGAGCGTATGGGATACGCGAGCTGCTAATGCCAAAAGGGAATACTTTAAAAATGCTGATGCTATTTTACGCTGCTCATCTAGTGAATTAAAAACGTATTGTGAAAAACACAAAGTAGATGCCGTCATTTTAATGGCCCATAGTGTTGAATTAGATGCCAGCGTACTTGCACAGTTTGTAAGTTTACCTTTTAAATATATTGGTTTACTAGGCCCAGCACACAGGCGAGAGCAAGTTCTACAACATGCAAATACGACTATTAAAAATGTACACGCACCAGTATTTGGCCCTGTGGGGTTAAATTTAGGCGGAGATTCGCCCGAGAGCATTGCGCTTTCGTTAATAAGTGAAATACATGCGGTGCTTAGTAATAAAAATGCGCAATCGTTAAGTAATTGGGGGCATTAGGTTTGCTAATTGCAAAAGTGATTTTGGCTGCTGGGCAATCATCACGTTTTAACGGCTGTAAATTAATTGCCAATGTGGGATTTGGGCAAACCATGATTGAGCGAGCGGTTAAAACGCTTCAAGCACTTGATGATTCGGTTGTTTACGTAGTAACAGGCGCTTGGCATCAGGAAATTGAACAGGCACTTTATGGTTATACAAATGTTCAGCTTATTGAAAACAAACAATGGGATAAAGGGTTAGGGGGGAGCATTGCAACGGCAACTGAGGCTGTCTCTAAGCTAAACACCTACGATGGTTTTTTGTTTATGCTGGGCGATCAGGTGGAATTACAAACGCAGCAAGTACATGAGTTAGTTAAAGGGTTTACTCATACACCTTCGCGCTGGTGCGCAGATTACGGCGAACGCTTAGGTGTACCTGCTATATTCCCAGCTGTTGATTTATCCAAGCTTGCAAGCTTAACTTCAGATAAGGGGGCGCAACACTTACTGCGCAGTAAAAACGAAATCGTAAATACAATTAATATAAGTCATGCAAAATTAGACATTGATACGCAAGAACAACTAAGTGATTTTTTAGCTAAGCATGAATTATAAGTACACGATAAGTAATTAAATTATATAAGTTTTAATCAAGGTTTTTTAAAATCTTGGGTATTAATCAAGGGGCAAGCTATGGTGACGTTTACAATTAATGGCAAGGTGGTTGAATCACACGCAAGTGAAGATACACCATTGTTATGGGTTATTCGTGATGAAATTGGGTTAAAAGGTACAAAGTTTGGTTGTGGTATTGCAATGTGTGGTGCGTGTACTGTGCATTTAGATGGGCAAGCAACACGTTCATGCGTACTACCAATTGGCGCAATTGCGGGTAAAAACATTACCACAATTGAAGGGCTTAATAACAAACACCCTCTTCAAAAAACATGGGTTGAAGAGCAAGTACCACAGTGTGGATATTGTCAGTCTGGGCAAATAATGCAAGCTGCTACATTACTTGCTGCTAACCCAAACCCAACGGAAGAAGAAATAGTTAATCATATGAATGGTAACTACTGTCGTTGCATGGCATACAAACGCATTAAAACGGCTATTAAACGCGCTGCCGATGAGTCACAAAGTGTTGTAAACATTTTTGATCCAAATGCCCAAGACGCTTAACTGGAGCCTGTAATGAAAAAATTATTTCAAAAAAATAGCGAAACCGTTAATTTAAATCGTCGCTCGTTTATGATTGGTACTGCCAGCGCAGGTTTGGTGATGGCATTTGCACCCGCTCTATTTTCAGGCTCGTTAAGTGCAAAAGAGTCAATTACACAGCAAGCTTTTTCACCAACAATTTGGTGGACTATGAGCAGCGATGGCGCAGTAGAAGTCAGTATTGCTAAAGCGGAAATGGGTCAACATATTGGTACTGCATTGGCACGTATTGTAGCTGATGAGCTAGAGTGCGATTGGGATAAAGTATCAATTACTTATGTAGACACTCACGAAAAATGGGGTTACATGGTAACGGGTGGTTCATGGTCGGTATTTCAAAGCTTTAAGCCGTTATCGCAAGCGGGCGCTGCGGGCAGAATTGCATTAATAGATGCAGGGGCTGCTATGTTGGGTGTACCGCCGGGTAAATGCCATGCTGAAAAAGGTCACATTATTTGCGGTGATAAATCTCTAAGTTACGCTGACATTGTTAAAAAAGGCGAGTTTAACCGTACTTTTAGTAGTGAAGAAGTGGCAAAGCTACCACTAAAATCGGCTAATAAGCGTCATTTAACTGGGCTAAAGCAAGACTTTAAAGCGCTTGATATACCTGCTAAAACAAATGGTACAGCCGTTTACGGCATTGACGTAGAAGTAGAGGGCATGCTGTACGCTCGACCTGTTATTCCACCAACGCGTTATGGCAGCACAGTCACTAATGTTGACGATACGACAGCTAAAACGATTAAAGGCTATAAAGGCTTTGAAATTTTAAACGATCCTAGCGAAACCGTTCAAGGCTGGGTTGTTGTATTAGCAGATAACTACCCAAGCGCAATAAAAGCGGTAGATGCACTAAAAGTGACCTATAAAAAGGGTAAAACCGCGAATGTAACCGAAGCCGATATTCAAAATGAAGGCAAACGATTATGTGAGCAAAGTGACTCAGGCACATTATTTGTTGATGAAGGCGATATTAAAAATACGCAAGCCAATGCCAATGAATCATTAGAGTCGATGTACACCACGGCTACGGCAAGTCATTACCAGCTAGAGCCGCTTAATGCGCTGGCTGAATACAAAGACGGGCAATGGATTATTCATACCGGTAACCAGTGGCAATCACTTACATTACCAGCCATTGCAAAAGCGCTTGAAGTAGCCCAAGAGAAAGTCATCATACGTCCTTACTACTTAGGCGGTGGTTTTGGCCGTCGTTTATTTGGTGATTGGACCGTCCCTGCTGCACTCACTGCAAAAGCCGTTGGAAAACCCGTAAAGCTTGTATTTACCCGAGCAGACGATAGCTTGTTCGATCAGTCTCGCTCTGCGTCAGCTGCAAAAATGACAGCATCGTTTGATAAAAATGGTAACTTTACTGGTTTAGAACATGCATTTGCTGCAGGCTGGCCTACTAAAGCAATGGCACCTGGGTTTTTATCTCCAGGGGTTGATGGCAATGGTAAATTTGATGCATTTTCAGCATCGGGCTCGGATCATTGGTATAGCATGAATAGCCACCGCGCACGTGCCATTAATAACGAAATAGCACAAAGTACATTTACACCGGGTTGGCTGCGCTCAGTTGGGCCTGGTTGGATTGCGTGGAGTCTGGAGTCTTTTATTGATGAAATAGCCCATAAGCAGGGCAAAGATCCGGTTCAATTTAGAATTGACATGCTAGATGGTAAAGGTAAGCAAGCAGGTAAAGCGCCTGAAAGTGTGGGCGGCGCGCTACGCTTACGAAATGTGCTTCAAAAAGTATCAGCCAAAGTCGCCGCTGTTAAGCTTGGTGAAGATGAAGGTATCGGTTTTTCTGTCAGTTCTGGTCAGGAACGTACAATGCCAGCATGGCTTGCAACCGCAGCGCATGTTCATGTTAATCGTGAAAGCGGCAAAATAACCCTTAAAAAACTATACGTTGTAGTGGATGCGGGACTAATTGTTCATCCAGATGGTGCATTAGCACAGGTGGAAGGTTCGTTATTGTGGGGCAGTAGCCTTGCATTACATGAGTCAAATACGTATAAAGATGGGCAAGTATCGGCAATTAACTTCAATACTTATTTACCACTTAGAATGCAAGATGTGCCAGATATGGACATCGAGTTTTTACAAAGTGATGAGTTTCCAGTTGGTTTAGGTGAGCCAGGGGTTATAGGTGTTGCGCCTGCAATAGGGAATGCAATATTTAACGCTGTAGGCGTGCGTTTACGTGATTTACCTATGAAGCCTAGCGAAGTTATGAAAGGTTTAAAAGCCTAAGTAAATATAAATAAGGGGCTAGTTTGTTGCCCCTTAGTTATTATATCAATCCGTATTGTTAAGATTTACTACGGATTGGTAATACATCATATTGTTATGCAATTATTATGTATCAATAGGTACGGCAAGTGTTTTACCTGTTGGTATAAGTTAAGGTTTGTTTATGCTAATCGACCCTACAGGGCGAGAATTTAGTTATTTACGTTTATCTATTACAGACGTGTGTAATTTTAAATGTGTTTATTGTTTACCCGATGGTTACCAAGGCGGTAATGACCGCGGATTTTTAAGCGTTAATGAAATTAGTAATACGCTTAGCGCCTTTGCACATCACGGTATTGAGAAAGTGCGTATCACCGGGGGTGAACCCACACTTCGTAAAGACTTCATAGATGTTATTCGTGCTGCAAAAGATACCAGCGGTATAAAAAAAATAGCTGCGACAACGAATGGTTTCTCTCTTCATAAAAATATTCATAACTGGGTTGATGCGGGCTTAAATGCAATTAATGTCAGTATTGATACGCTAGATTCGCGTATGTTTAATACAATTACCGGCCACGATAAATTTGCATCTGTTATGAAGGGTATAGATACCGCACTTGAAACCGGTATTGAGTCAGTAAAAATAAATAGTGTGCTTATGAAGCAATACAATGGCCAAGAATTTGAAACATTTTTAAATTGGATTAAACATCGTCCGGTAACCATTCGCTTTATAGAGCTTATGCAAACAAGCGATAATAAAACATTTTTTGATGCTAACCATGTCTCAGGTCAGTCTTTAAAAGAGAAACTATTACAAAGTGGCTGGCAGCAAGTTGCACGAAGTGCTTCTGCAGGTCCCGCTCAAGAGTTTGCCCACCCAGATTACCAAGGGCGAATTGGTTTGATCATGCCCTACAGCAATGATTTTTGTAGTACATGTAACAGATTAAGAGTAACAGCTAAAGGTAATTTGCATCTGTGTTTGTTTTCTGAAGAGGGTATTTCGTTAAGAGAGTACATGAGCGATAATTCAAATAGTGAGTTAATGGCCTTACTTTCACGCTATATTAAAACTAAAAAACCAACCCACCTGCTACATCAAGGCAACACAGGTATAACCACAAACTTATCTATGTTGGGTGGTTAGTATTTAGCTAAAAAAGCGGCAGTTGTGTACCTAAAGTAGTTAAGCTGTCCCGGTAATGTAAATAATACCTTGTATTAACAAGGTTTTATTTCTTCAAAGCTTGTTAATTTGTTTTTTCAGGTTACAATTATTTTTTGTTTGTTATTAAGTTAATTGAATGGATATCGCAGCTCTTAATAGTACTAAATCATTAAGAAAGAACGTTCTTAGTTGGATGTGTCTTTGCTTTGGTTTTTTGTCGTTTGCATTTGCGGTCTTTAACTTAACAGTCAACAATTTTGCGTTACTGGGTTATATCGAAGTCTTCTTTTCAATTTATTGTTTTTTCACCTATATATCACTCTTACGTCGCCCATTAAGATTTTGGCAGTCTATAGTAATGTGCGGACTTATAACGCTCATTGTTATTGTAGCGACTGCGCTTGCTACACCATATAATGGGGTATTTGTATGGTCGTTCGCATTACCTATTTTGTTTTACTTATTGTTAGGTAAGCAATACGGGGTTGTTTTATCTGCTAGCTTGCTCGTTATACAATCTTATATTTTGGGGACTAAATCGAGCCTTAGCCCGTTTACCACTTTCAATTTATCTTTAAATTTAATGTGTGCTTATTTAAGTATTTGGGCTATCTCCCATGTTTTTGAAGGGAGCAGGGCACACTTTTCTAGGCGCCTAAAAAATTTAGCATTACTAGACCCGCTAACAGGCGCGGGTAACCGACTTTCTATGAACCATTATTTTGAAGTTGAGCTTCAAGACAAGTCGCAACTCTACGTGCTTTTACTCGACTTAGATTTTTTTAAGCAAGTAAATGATAAACACGGCCATGCTGTGGGCGATCAGGTATTGGTTGAGGTAGCTACTTTACTAAGAGTGACGCTGGGTAAGGGGTATGTATTTAGAGTTGGCGGTGAAGAGTTTGCTTTATTTTGCTCTTTCCCACATGAAGACGAAGCGCTTAACGCGGCTGAAAAAATAAGAGCAGATGTTGAAAGAAAACAATTTGATATTGATGGTTTAAATATTAACATTACCGCCAGTATTGGGGTTGCCAAGTTCAGAAGTAGTAATTCGCTCGAAGAGCTTGTTAATCAAGCAGATAAACAACTTTATAAAGCTAAGCGCTACGGGCGTAATAAAGTGTATTGTAAGTTTAAAAAAGAGCCCGCGCTGGATGAATTAACCGCTTAGCTTTATTTTTAGTACATTTGTTCAAAGTTCGGAATACCATTTTCCCAAATTGGTTTGTCTTTTCCTAAATGCTCACGAACTGCATCAAAAAATAAACGCGTTCTTACGGGTAAATCACGATGTGGATAGACCGCGTACATAGCACTAAATTCCATTAGCTTTACATCAGTGAGTATGGGCACTAGCTTTCCTTGTGTTATTTCATCACCAATAATAAATGCCGGCGCTACAAAGTAAGTGGTACCAGATAGGGTCTTCATCAATAATGCTTCGGCATCGTTTGCTCTAAACACACTTTTTATTTTTTGCTCGCACTGCTCACCCTTACTATTAAAGTAATCAATCCCTTCAACCCTAATAGAGTTACTAGCATAACTTGCAGCAGGTAATTGGGCTAAATCTTCCATGGTTTTAGGCATGCCGTAAGTTTCTATAAACTCTGGTGCGGCTAATATTAGCAAGCGGTTACGTGCAATTTTACGGGCAATAAGCGAGGAATCTTTTGGCTCACCCACTCTAAAGGCTAAATCAAACCCTTCAGAAACAATATCAACTAACCTGTCGTCTAAACGAAGTTCAACTTCAACTTGCGGAAAGCGCTTTTGAAAATCGTTAAGCACAGGCTGTAAATAACGTCTGCCAATAAGCGTTGATGAGGTGATTTTTAACACCCCACGTGGCTCTAAATGGTAGTTTTCGGCCATACGTACGGTTTCACCAAGTAACTCTCTTAGTTCGCGGGCTTTTTTGATCATTTCGGCGCCTGCCGCGGTTAACGAAAACGAGCGGGTGGTGCGGTTTAACAGCCTTACCCCTAACTCATCTTCTAAGCGACTAATTTGCTTAGATATAACAGAGCGGTCAATGTTGCGAATTTCTGCAGCTTTTGCAAAAGAGCCTTGTTCAACGACTTCGAGCAGCATTAAAAGCCGGCTTGTTGTATCCATTGTTACACCCTGAATATTCTATTGATGCCATTTTGGCATTAATGAATTTAAAAATCTATGGTTTTTGTACACAAGCTTAATCCGTATTATGCAAGGCTAATCAACAATGGAGCGTCTTCATGAACAAACATCTAATTGCTGCTGCACTTACTGCGGCATCATTAACACTTGCAGGTTGTGCTGATGAGAGCACAGCTCAATCAGCACCCGCACAGCAACTTCAACCGATTGATGTAGCACAGGTGCTTGTTAAGCCAGTACAAAGCTGGCACACATACACAACGCGTTTAGAGTCTCCACAAGAAGTTGCTTTAATGCCGCGTGTATCAGGCATTATCGATAGTATTGAATTTAAAGAAGGCGACGCGGTAAAAGAAGGTGATGTTTTATTTCAACTAGATGCTCGCCCATTTGCAGCCGTTGTTGCAAGCTTAAAAGCACAAATAGAAAGCGCTGAAGCTGCGCTTGAACAAGCTAAAAGCGAAGACAAACGCGCAGTACGCTTATTAGAGCGAAAAGCTATTTCTACTGAACAGGCACAAGCACGCACATCAACACTTCGCCAGCGCGAAGCTCAGCTTTTAGCATTAAAAGCACAGCTTACATCAGCAGAGCTTGATTTAGAGTTTACGTCTGTTGTTTCTCCAATTAATGGCATTATCTCGCGCGCAAATATTACTAAAGGTAATAATGTGCTCGCGGGTCAAAGCGTATTAACGTCAATTGTGTCAAACCAAGCTATGTATGCTTATTTTGATGTTGATGAGCGTACCTGGAATAGCTCATTTAATGAAGTGACAGCTGCGAGTCGCCAAACAGTTGTAATGCAAAAAGTAGGTCAAACTGACTTTGCATACAAAGGCTACATTAACTTTATTGATAACCAAATTAACTCATCAACAGGTACTTTACGCGTGCGTGCGGTATTTAATGAAGATAGCAATCAACTACGGGCAGGCTCGTTTGCACGCATTAAGTTAGCGGCTAATGAAGTGAGTGAAAAAGTAATTATTCCTGAGCGTGCTATTGGTACCGATTTAAAAAATCGTTTTGTATTAACGGTTGGCGAAAACAACGTACTTGAATACAAACTCATTACTGTAGGTGAACGATACGGTGCTTTGCGTGCGGTTACATCGGGCCTTAGCGAGGGTGACGTAATTGCAGTAAACGGCCCAGCACGTGTAGGCCCAGGTATGCCAATCTCTCCACAAACAGTAACAATTGATACAAGCGGTGTTGCATTTACATTGTCAAACGACAACGCACAACTTGTGGCTAAGCAATAAGGTTTATTGATGAAATTCTCGCATTTCTTTATACAGCGCCCAATATTTGCGGCCATGCTGTCGTTGGTTATTTTAATTGCTGGTGGTATTTCACTATTCCAACTACCAGTGAGTGAATACCCAGAAGTAGTTCCTCCTACAGTGGTTGTGACTGCAAGTTACCCAGGTGCAAACCCAACCGTTATCGCGCAAACAGTGGCAACACCACTGGAGCAAGAAATTAACGGTACTGAGAACATGTTGTATATGTTTTCGCAAGGTACAAGCGATGGACGCATGACACTAACGGTAACATTTGCTTTAGGTACCGATTTAGATCGTGCACAGGTTCAAGTACAAAACCGTGTAAACAGTGCATTGCCACGTTTGCCAGAAGAAGTACAACGTTTAGGCGTAGTAGCCGAAAAATCATCACCCGATTTAACCATGGTGGTGCACTTATACTCGCCTGAAAAAACGCACGACACCGCGTATTTATCTAACTATGCCGATTTAAACATTAAAGATGAAATTGCACGCTTACCAGGCGTAGGTGATATTCGTTTATTTGGTGGTGGCAAATACTCAATGCGCGTATGGCTGAACCCAGATGCGCTTGCTGCACGTGAACTTACAGCAACAGATGTAGTTGCAGCGCTTCGCTCGCAAAACCAACAAGTTGCAGCGGGTAGCTTAGGTGCGCAGCCAATTTCAAACGATAGCCAATTTCAAATACTCTTAAACGTTAAAGGACGTTTAAACAGTATTGAAGAATTTGAAAACGTTATTATTAAAGTAGGTGAGCAAGGCCAGTTAACACGTTTATCTGATGTAGCCCGTGTTGATTTAGGTGAAGATACGTATGCACTTCGGGCTGAACTTGATAACCAACCAGCACTCGCAATGCCAATATTTCAGCGCCCAGGTTCAAACGCTATTGAGCTTTCTGATCAAGTGCGCGAAACAATGGCGCGCTTATCAAAAGATTTCCCTACCGGTGTTGAATACGACATTGTGTACGATCCAACCGTGTTTGTTCGTGGTTCAATTGATGCGGTAATAGCCACATTGCTTGAAGCAATTGTACTGGTAGTTATTGTTGTAATTGTATTTTTACAAACATGGCGTGCATCTATCATCCCGCTAATTGCTGTGCCTATTTCACTGATTGGTACTTTTGCAGTTATGCAGTGGTTAGGCGTATCAATTAATACCTTGTCGTTATTTGGCTTAGTATTGGCCATAGGTATAGTGGTAGATGATGCGATAGTTGTTGTTGAAAACGTAGAACGTAATATTGAAAACGGCTTATCGCCACTTGAAGCAACACGTGTTGCAATGAGTGAAGTTACAGGCCCAATTATTGCTATTGCTTTAGTATTAAGTGCGGTGTTTATTCCTACGGCGTTTATTACCGGGTTGTCTGGTCAGTTTTATAAGCAATTTGCGCTTACAATCACAATTTCGACTATTATCTCTGCGTTTAACTCACTCACGTTATCGCCAGCGCTTGCTGCATTGTTATTAAAGTCGCACGATGCAAAACCAGATGCGTTTACTCGTTTACTTAATAAATTGTTTGGCCGTTGGTTGTTTGAACCATTTAACCGTGTATTTAATCGTGGTGCTAAAGGGTACGAAAAACTAGTACAAAAGCTTATTCGTATGACTGTTATTGTGATGGTTGCTTATATCGCACTGGTTGGCGGCACAATTAAATTATTTGATACGGTACCAGGTGGCTTTATTCCACAGCAAGATAAGCAATATTTAGTTGCAATTGCACAGTTACCAGATGCGGCAAGCCTTGATCGTACCGAAGATGTACTAGCCCAAATGCAACAAATTGCATTAGAGGTACCAGGCGTTGCACATACTGTTGCGTTCCCAGGCTTATCGGTTAACGGTTTTACAAATAGCCCTAATAGCGGCATTGTATTTACGCCACTTGAAAGCTTTGATGAACGTACCGATCCAAGTAAGTCTGCAATGGCAATTGCGGCACAGCTAAACCAGCGTTTTGCTGCAATTGATGAAGCCTTTGTTGCTGTATTTCCGCCACCGCCAATTCAAGGCCTCGGTACAACAGGTGGTTTTAAACTGCAAATTGAAGACAGAGCAAATAAAGGGTTTGAAGCACTATTTAATAGCCTGCAAACGGTTATTGGTAAGGCGCAGCAAGACCCTGCATTAATGGGCCTTTACTCAAGCTTTAGAATTCAAGTGCCACAAATGGATATAGACATTGACCGCGAACAAGCACTTATTCAAGGTATTCCACTTGATGAAGTATTTGACGCACTGCAAGTTTACTTAGGATCTGTGTATGTAAACGACTTTAATATGTTTGGCCGTACGTACCAAGTAAATGCGCAAGCTGATGCTGATTACCGCAAAGACCCTGAGCAAATACTTAACTTAAAAGTACGTAACCGTGCAGGCCATATGGTGCCATTAGGCTCTGTATTAACGGTAACACCAACCATTGGCCCTGACCGTGTTATGCATTACAACGGTTACCCAAGTGCCGAGCTTAATGGTAGCCCTGCACCGGGTTATAGCTCTGACCAAGCACAGTTAGCTATTGAAAAAGTACTCGCAGACACACTGCCATCAGGTATTGAGTACGAATGGACTGAAGTAACGTACCAACAAGTACTTGCAGGTAATACGATGGTTTATGTATTCCCGTTAGTTGTATTGCTTGTATTTATGGTGCTTGCAGCACAGTACGAGAGCTTACGTTTACCACTTGCGATTATATTAATTGTACCGATGACTATTTTCTCTGCTTTATTAGGTGTGTGGTTTGTTGGCTCTGACAACAACATATTCACCCAAATAGCGTTAATAGTTCTGGTGGCCTTAGCCTCTAAAAACGCGATATTAATGGTTGAGTTTGCAAAAGACAGACACGATTCAGGATTAACGCATCTAGAGGCAATACTTGAAGCATGTCGTATGCGTTTGCGCCCGATATTAATGACCTCAATTGCTTTTACAGCAGGTGTTGTACCGTTAGTACTTGCTACAGGTGCAGGCGCTGAAATGCGTCACGCTATGGGTAACGCAGTATTCTCAGGCATGATAGGTGTAACCGTATTTGGTTTATTATTTACGCCGGTATTTTACATGCTAGTAACGAGCAAAAAAGATAAAGCGCAGGAGAATGCTCATGACTAAATTGATGCAAAAAAGGTTTAAAACTAGCCTAACAGTCAGTGCGGTTTTAGTGGCTTCGTTTTTAGCAGGGTGTGCGAGTAAAATAGACACCGTTAGCGAGCAAAAAGCGGTTAACGATTTTGTCGCTAAAGCTAATATTGCTAGTAACGTGAGTGTTGCTGATGAAACAAATTGGTGGACAAAGCTTAATTCTGATCAGTTAAATGAACTTGTTACAGGTGCGCTTGCAAATAACTATAATTTGCAAACAAGCCAGTTAACGCTTAAAAGCGCATTAGCACGGTTAGGTGAGCAAAAAGCCCAGTACCTGCCGCAAGGTGGTGTAGATGTAGGCGCAGCCCGAAGCGATGCACCAAGCGTTTATGACCGTCAATCAAGTGCAAACGTTGCACTTGATTGGCAGCTAGATTTGTTTGGTCGAATAACAGCCTTGGTTGATGCTGCAAATGCATCGGCCATGAGCCAAGCAGAGCAAGTACGCTTATTGCAAATTGAAGTTGTTTCGTCAGTTGTTAAAGGCTTTGTAAGCTATCAGGGCAATGTTGAAAAACAGCAAATCATCGCAATGCAAATAGAAGCCCTTGAGCAAAGTATTGATGTACTTCAAGCACGTGTTGACGAAGGTGTAGCAAACGAGCTTGATTTAAATCGAACTATGGCGCAGCTTAGGCAACAACAAGCACTTATGCCTGCCATTGAGTATGCAAAATACAGCGATTTATCTGCTCTTGCAGTACTAAGTGGTAAGTTAGCGCAAGACATTGCTATTGAAAACGAGCAAGGCGTGCTTGAACGTGACTTTAGCGTAGCACTAAAAAATGCTAATAATGCCATTGCCTTACGCCCAGACATTAGCCGTGCATTATTTGATTTTAGCCAAGCAAATAGTTTAAGTGTTGCAGCAAGCAAAGCGCTGTTACCAGATATCAGCTTATCAGCATTTGCTGGTGTTGTGAGTATAGACAGCACGGGCTTAAAAAATACCGACCAACAGTGGCAAGTAGCACCGCAGTTGCAATGGTCGCTATTAAGTTACCCAGCTTTATTAGCACAGCGCGACGCACAGCAATTTTTAAGTGAAGCGGCTTACAGTGATTACCAGCAGGTAGTACTAAATACGTTAAGTGAAAGTGAACTATCGCTACAGATGTTGGTTAATCAGGCGCAGCAAAAACGTTTTGCAGATGAGCGCTATGACTTTGCTAATAAAGCATTTTTACAAGCCGAGGCAATGTACGAAGAAGGTCAAATTCCTTATCTTGAGTTGTTAGATGCGCGTCAGGATGTTTTAATAGCGCAAGAAAATGCTGTTGAAACAACAATTACTTCACTGCTTGCTAAAGTAAATGCCTACCAGTCATTTAATGGCCAATGGAGTTATGCGTTAAACGACACTAATAAGTAGAGTTATATTGATGCCAAAAACTGATAATTTAGATAACTACGATATCCCGCAAACTATGCGCGCTATTGTACTGCCAGAGCCAAATGAAGCAATTAACTTAGCTGATGTTGAGATGCCTGTTCCAGACTGTGCAGACAACGAGCTACTAGTAAAAGTAGAGTACGTTGGTTTAAACCCAGTTGACGGTTATTTTGCTAAAACCGGCTTTTGTAAATGGCAATACCCACATGTTTTAGGCCTAGACGCTGTAGGTGTTGTAGTTAAAGCTAAAAAAGGTGTATTTCCTAATGTTGGCGAACGCGTAATGTGGCACGCCAATATTGGAGAGCAAGGTGCGCTAAGTGAATACACAAAAGTAGCTAACTTTGCAGTGTCGGTTGTGCCAGATGCGTTAAATCCAGCTATTGCAGCCACTTTGCCGTGTGCGGGTATGGCTGCACTAATAAGTTTGGATAAAATTAATATTAGTGAAGGTGATACTGTTTTAATTGAAGGTGGCTCAGGGGCTGTAGGCCAATTTGCGATTCAATACGCTAAGCAGCGCGGGGCAGATGTGTTTGTAACCGCATCAAAGCGTAATCATAAAATGGTTAAGCAACTAGGGGCTGACGCTGTCTTTGATTACAACGACAAAAAGTTGTGTGAAAAAATACGCCGCGAACTCGGCCCGCAAGGCTTTGACGCAGTTATTGATACTATTGGTGGGGACACAACTCTTCGTAACATAGAGCTTATGCGCTTTTGTGGACGAATTGCTTGTTTAAATCCGCTACCTAATTTTGATCAAGACTTAATGTATCATCGAGCGCCTAATATTAGCGTGGTATCAATTGGTGGAGCATGGCTTGCAAACAGTTTGTGTGCGCAGCAACGCTTAAGTTTTATGGGCAATTTGTTACTCGAAGGGGCGGTTAATAGCGATATTAAACACCCAGACATAACACCTGTAGATTTTAGCGCCGAATCTGTTTCGCAAGCGCTTAATAAACAACTGGCTGGTGGTTTTACCGGCAAGCAAATTGTTAAAGTTGCCCGATAACAAACCTAAAAAGTTAACGACAAACGCAGCCATAATTGGCTGCGTTTTTTTATGCCTTTAAAAAGTTTAGGGACCTTCCCCCTTATTTCGTGTTTTTATTCACCAATCTCGCAAAAAAAATATATTTCAGAGTACAAGTGTAAGCCTTTTTGTTTCAACAGTTTACGTCTTCGTAAAGAAAATAAATTGAAAAAACTGTTAATTAATTGAATAGAGTAATTGATCTAAACGAATTTTTATGACGTAATGTAGGTATTATTATCTGGTCGGATGAGTTCAATCATGAGTTTACGTACAAAATTAAAAAAAGTATTACCAAGTATTTCAATCACTGAACAAGAAGCGCTAGACGCAGGGGATGTGTGGCTAGAAGGGTCTATCTATCAAGGTAAGCCAGATTTCAGCGCGCTACGCGATGTACCTGCAGCTACTTTAAGTTCAGATGAGCAAGCATTCCTAGACGGCCCTGTGCAAGAGCTACTTGGCATGATTGACGATTCAGTTATTCAAAACGGTATTCACTTACCTGACGATATTTTAGAATTTTTGAAAAAAGAGCGTTTTTTCTCGCTTATCATTCCTAAGTCGTTTGGTGGCTTAGAGTTTAGCCCTTATGCAAACTCTACAATTGTGGCAACTATTGCAACTAAAAGCTCTGCAGTAGCGGTAACCGTTATGGTTCCTAATTCATTAGGCCCAGGCGAGTTATTACTTCATTTTGGTACACAAGAGCAACAAGCTCATTACTTACCTCGCTTAGCTAACGGTACAGACATTCCATGTTTCGCGCTTACAAGTCCAGAAGCGGGTTCTGATGCAGGCGGCATTCCAGATGTGGGTACTGTTACCAAAGGTTTATACATCGGTGAAGAAGTACTTGGCCTTGAAATTACATGGGATAAGCGTTACATCACACTTGCACCAATCGCTACGGTACTTGGTTTAGCCTTTAAAGTAGTTGATCCAGATGGCCTACTTGGCGGTAAAGAAAACCTGGGCATTACTTGTGCACTTATTCCAAAAGAGCACCCAGGTGTAGAGCTTGGTAACCGACACGACCCAATGGGTATTCGTTTTTACAACGGTACTACACGTGGTAATAAAGTATTTGTACCAATGGACTTCATTATTGGTGGTCAGAAAAACATCGGCCGTGGTTGGCAAATGCTGGTTAGCTGTTTAGGCGCTGGCCGTGGTATTTCTTTACCTGCGCTAGGTGTAAGTACTGCACAAGTTGCATTTAAATCAGCATCTGAATACGCAGCAGTGCGTGAGCAGTTTGGTTTAGCTATTGGCCAGTTTGAAGGTATTCAAGAAAAACTAGCCGACATTGCAGGTAAAACGTACCTACAAGAAGCAATGCGCGTGCTTACAACTGAAGGTTTAGGCATGGGCTTAAAACCATCAGTCGTTACTGCAATCGCTAAATACCACATGACAGAGCTTGGTCGCGATGTGCTAGATTCAGCTATGGATATTCAAGCAGGTAAAGCAATTCAAAATGGTCCGCAAAATACACTTGCGAGCGGTTATGTTGCACAGCCAATTGCTATAACAGTAGAAGGCGCTAACATTCTTACTCGTAACCTGATGATCTTTGGTCAAGGTGTTATGCGTTGTCACCCATACTTACAATCTATGGTTGAATCTATCCATAGTGAAGACAAAGGCGCAGATAAAGAGTTTAACGGCATTTTACGTAAAACAATTGGTTACAGCACAGCAAATAGCTTACGTGCGTTCCGTTTAGGTGTTTTACCATTTACAGCAAGCGCCAACTCTGATTTACCAGAAGTACGTGAATACGAAAAAGCAGTTCATAAGTTATCAGCTAAATTAGCGGTATATGCAGACTTCTCGTTACTTGTACTTGGCGGTAAATTAAAGCAAGCTGAAATGCTTTCTGCACGTTTAGGCGATGTTATGAGCTTTTTATATGCGGCAATGGCTTCAATCAAATATTACGAGCAAAAAGTAGCAAGCAGTGAACGCGAGCAAGCAGCGCCGTACTTCCATTACGCAACTCGCTTTGCTCTACAAAGCGCTGAAGAAGCACTGCATAAGTTTTTAGATAACTTCCCTGCAAGCGGTACGCGTAAGTTTATACGTTTTGTAACTATGAACTACTCAACTAAAATGCCAAAAATTAGCGATGACTTAATCCGCGAACTAGCTAAGCAAGCTCAGCTAGATACCGCATTTAAAGCGCAAATTACGCATTTAGTTAAACCAGTAGAAGGCGATGGTCATTACATTAATGAACAAGCTTACAAAGCTAAAATGGCATCACTTGGTGAGCTGGCTAAAGTTAAAAAAGCACTGAGAGCTAAAACAATTAAACCAGGCATTCGCTTTAACATTACGCTTGATAATGCACTAGCTGCAAACGTGATTACCGATGCTGAGCATGCTCAGTTAATTGATTACAACATTAAACGTGAAAAAGCGATTCGTGTAGATGAGTTCGACTTTGATATGAACTTACTAGATGATAACGCACAGCCAGTTAACCCACTTAAAAGTGTAGTTAACCAATAACATTAAATTCAATGATGCAAAGCGCCCGCAGTACCGGCGCTTTTATTCTCATTAAAAAATTAGTGTGGAGCCCCGCTTGTGTAAAAACAAGCGGGGCTTTTTTATGTGTGTTTCAAAGTAGCAATAGATAGCGGTATTGATTTGTAAGCGAGTATGTATGTGTAGGGGGTTGAAAAGAGACGTTTAGAATCCAGGGTCTAGTTTAGCTCCTTTTAGTATTCAATAAGATACGCATGCTAAGTATCATTACCCTAAGGCTAGATATTGATTGAAGTTGTGGATAGCTCAGTTAAATATCACTTAACTGATTGATAATACGGCAATGATGATGTTTTTTTGATTTACTTTATGGCATTTTATTAGTTATTTGTTTGGCTTGATAATTGGCTTTTTATCTGGTTTACGGCCTCCTAGGGAGTCTCTTAGCTCTTGAGTTAATTCAGCGAGTGTGTGTTGTTTTTCTTTGCCAATACGCGCTTGTATGTATTCGTCTACACTTGCCCATGCCATTTCTATGTCATCAATTATTGCTATTCCTCTGGGTGTTAGGCTAAGTAGATTTCGTTTAGCGTTAACTGGGTCTTTTTGGGTGGCGATGAACCCTAACGCAGTTAAGCGGCCTGTCATTGTGCTCATGCTAGCGGCGGTAATATCAAACTCTTTTGCAAGGTCTATTTGCGATGTTTTTCCTAAATGGTTTAACGCCTTAATAACACGTGCTTGGGATGAAGTAATGCCCAACGTTAATAGTTTTACACTTAGATACTCTTGAATTAAATCGGCGGAGTGCAGTAATAAATGAAACTTATGTTTAGATGGTTTAATAGTCATAGTCAGGTATTCCTTTATTTATAGTTAGCGTGCTAACATAGGCTATTATAGCGTCGTTAAAATTTTAATAGAAGCGACATTTTATTACTTATAGGATTTAAAGGAAGCAACATGGGTCAAGGTTCCTCGCGTATTGGCACTATTTTATTGTCCATTACTTTTTTATCGGTGTTAGCCGTTTTAATAATGATGTTTGGCGCTCGATTAGATTTTTGGGAGCCTATTGTTGGCTTTGGCTACTTTAGAACTTACCTTAACCCGATTGGTTATGTATTAGTTGCGCTAGGAGTTATTGGCTTTTTATTTATTCGTCGCGGCTCAGGTGCGACTAAAGCGATAATTACAGCCTTAGTTGGCCTGTGCATGTTAGCACCCATGATCTATGGGGTTGTTAAGCCAGTAAAACGCGGACCTCCTATTCATGATATTACAACAGACACTAGCAACCCTCCAGTGTTTCTATTTTTGGATGACAGCCGTGAAGGAGCTAAAAATACTTTAGTTTATGCCGGTGAAAAAGAAGCTGAAATTCAGAAAAAGTTATATCCACATATTGCGCCGATTGAATCTGATATAGCACCCGATTTAGCGTTTGAAAAAGCATTGAATATTGCAAAAGAAAAAGGTTGGGAAGTCGTTGCGCAAGATCCTGCTGCACTGCGCTTTGAGGCAATTGCGAGAACACCTGTGTTTGCGTTTGTGGATGATGTTGTTATTGTCGTGACTCCTAAAGCTCAGGGTAGCCGCTTAGACATACGTAGTGTGTCTCGTGTTGGTCGCAGTGACCAAGGTATTAATGCCGCAAGAATTAGCGATTTTATTGAAGCCTTTAACCTATAATGCAAATACGTATTTTACGCTTTTTGTTAATTTAAGCAAAAAGCGTAAAAAGGTTTTATTGCGTTAACCTCAACTCTAGCATTTAAGTTAATATCCCCGCTATTTATCTAATATAAGCAATTATTGCTTCATTAAATTCTGAATTACTTTTATCCATTCAATACCTAAAAGTTGGGTTTGTAATAGTGTGCTTAATTTAACTATGCTTTACATCTTAGCCAATCATCTCCACCTTTTGAGGCAGTAAAATCAGAAAGCTATCAATGCGTGATATATTTCCGCCGACTTTTTTAAATAATTGTTTTTTAAATGAAATATTTAATTTCTTGACCTTTTACAGGTTCTTCTTCTTTCAGTTTCTTCTGATATGCATGTGAGTATAAATGGTAAAAATCGTAGTCTGACCCAACAATAGCAATCAATAGAATAGAAAGTATTAGTTAATTTTATAATTTTTAAGACTTTAACCCAGTCTTAACCTTAGGGCTTATAAAGTGTGCTCATTATTGATCTATAGTAAAAGTGCGCATTTGCTCATTTGAGCGTTTGAATAAGTTAATTGAAATAAATAAGGACTACTATATGAAGATGTACCCGATAGCCTCATTAGGCTTTATGATGACGGCATTGTTACTATTAAATGGCTGTGATGATAAACCTGATATGCCTCCAATATCACGAGTTAATGAGGTATCTTATATTAATGTTACTTCTTCAAAGTATGAGATTGATACTCAGCTTCAAGGTCGTGTTTCAGCTTCACTTTCTGCTGATGTTCGCCCTCAGGTAAGTGGTATTATTCAAACCCGATTATTTAGTGAAGGGCAAGCGGTAAAGCAGGGCGATACACTTTACCAAATTGACTCTAAAACTTATCAAGCCGCTTATAACGAAGCTAAAGCTACATTAAATAGTGCAAAAGCAGCGCTGGCCTCAGCTAAGTTAAAAGATGAGCGATATGCGAATCTGTTAAAAATTGAAGGTATTTCCCAACAAGATGCTGACGATGCACATGCTGCGCATTTAGAAGCAAAAGCAGATATAGAAATGTATCAGGCTGCATTAGAAACTGCGGCTATTAACCTTGAATACACCCATGTACTTGCCCCTATATCGGGACGTATTGGTATCTCTGAAGTTACACCAGGCACTTTAGTTACGGCTCAGCAAGACACCAAATTGGCAACTATTCGTGCGTTAGACCCAATATACGTTGACTTAACTAGAAGCAGCAAAGCGTTATTACAACTACGAAAATTAATGCGCCAGAGTGAGATAAAACAAGGCACAGCTGAGGTTAAATTAATACTTGAAGACGACAGCACTTATGAGCATGTAGGTAATTTAAAAGTACAAGAAGTTGCAGTAGATGAGTCAACCGGTGCGGTCACTTTACGCGCCGAGTTTCCTAATCCTGATGGGTTATTATTGCCAGGTATGTTTGTACGCGCTTCGATAAGTGAAGCGGTTAATGAAAATGCGATTTTAGTACCCCAGCAAGGTATTTATCATAGTGCAACTGATCAGGCATACGCGTATATTATTTCTGCAGATAACAAAGTAAAAAAACGCATTGTTGAAACTGCTAGTGCCGTTGGTAATAAGTGGGTTGTTACGAGTGGCTTAGCTGTTAATGAAAAATTACTTGTTGAAGGGTCCTCTAAAGTAGGGCCAGGTAGCGAAGTAAAACCAGTTCAGGTCGGGTTAGATCAAGATGGTAATGTAGTTGCCATTGCTGATAACACAGCTGCAACGTCTATGGCTGGGAGTAAATAATTTATGTTAGCACGTTTTTTTATTGATCGACCTGTGTTTGCATGGGTCATATCAATTATTATTATGCTCAGTGGAATAGCGTCAATTATGTCGCTGCCAATTGCGCAATATCCAAGTGTTGCTCCACCGGTAATTAGTGTCAGCACAACTTATACAGGTGCTGATGCCCAAACCGTCGAGAACAGTGTTACTCAAATTTTAGAGCAACAGTTAACAGGGCTCGACGGTTTACTTTACTTTTCATCCTCGAGTACGTCTGCTGGTTCTGCAACGGTAGATATTACGTTTGAGCAAGATACAGATGCCGACTATGCGCAGGTTCAAGTTCAGAATAAAGTTGAACAAGTTACCTCTCGGTTTCCTGAGTCTGTGCAATCTGAAGGTGTAACGGTAACTAAATCAAATACCGATTTTTTATTGGTTGCTGCGTTATTTGATAGTAAAGATCAATCGACAGCTTCAGATATTTCAGATTATATTTCTTCAAATATGGAAGATGCATTAGCTCGGGTTGAAGGAGTAGGGGATACACGTGTGTTTGGCTCTGAATATGCGATGCGTATTTGGCTAGACCCAGCAAAGTTAGCAGCTTATGAACTTATGCCCTCTGATATTACTACAGCACTAGAAGCGCAAAATATACAAGTGCCTGCGGGTAATATTGGTGCAAGTCCTTCTTTAGCAAACCAAGAGTTAAATGCAACGGTGACGGCTCAATCAATGATGTCTAAACCAGAGCAATTTAAAAATATTATTTTAAAGTATGATGCTACCGGCGCAAATGTATTACTTAGTGATGTGGCTCGCGTTGAGTTAGGGAGCGAAAGCTACGATATTATTTCTAAACTTAACGGTCACCCAGCTTCGGGTATTGCAATTATGCTTTCGCCAGGCGCAAATGCTTTAGATACTGCAACAGCCGTAAAAAATAAAGTTGCGCAATTACAAGAAAGCTTACCAGATGGTTACGATATTGCTTTTCCACGTGACAGTACTGATTTTATTAAAATCTCTATCACCGAAGTAGTACACACACTAGGTGAAGCCGTAGTACTTGTTGTATTAGTTATGTGGATATTTTTGCAAAACTGGCGTGCAACATTGATCCCAGCAATTGCCGTACCGGTCGTATTGTTAGGTACGTTTGGTGTGTTATCTGCGTTTGGTTTTTCAATTAATACGCTAACAATGTTTGGTATAGTACTGTCGATTGGTTTACTTGTTGATGATGCGATAGTCGTGGTAGAAAATGTAGAACGGTTAATGGAAGAGGAAAACCTATCGCCACGTGATGCGACTATCAAGTCTATGTCTGAAATTACGGGTGCACTTATTGGTATAGCGGTGGTGTTATCTGCGGTATTTTTACCTATGGCATTTTTTAGCGGCTCTACTGGAGTGATTTATAAACAGTTTTCGGTGGCAATTGTATCTTCAATGATTTTGTCAGTTATTGTTGCACTTACACTTAGCCCAACTTTGTGTGCTACTTTTCTTAAACATAAAGCTCCTAAAGAAAACAACGGTACTGGCCGTGTAACTTTGTTTGCTCGCTTTAATATTATGTTTGATAAATTATCAGAGTCTTATTCGAATAAAGTTGCTCGTATCATCAACAAAAAAATACGTTGGGTTATTGTATATGCGGTGATCATTGGTGTACTTGGTATGCTTATAATTCGAATGCCAACGGGTTTTTTACCTAATGAGGACCAAGGCAGTATAATGTTCCAGGTTAATTTACCTCAAGGTGCATCAATAAAGCGCACGCGTGCTGTAGTGGATCAAGTTCAAGAGTACCTAATGGATGAAGAGAGCGAGGTCGTTAATAAAGCATTTGCAATCTCAGGCTTTAACTTCTCAGGTTCAGGGCAAAATGCAGGCATGGGTTTTGTTGCCATGTACCCATGGGATGATCGAACCGAAGATGATGAAAGTGCTGATGCACTCATCGAGAGGATCAATAGAAACTTATCGGGTATTCGTGATGCAAGTGTATTTGCTTTATCACAAGCAGTTATACAAGGCCTTGGCCAAAGTAACGGTTTTACCTTTGAGCTGCAAGCTTCAGCAAATACGAGTCGCGAGGAGTTAACGCAGTTAAAAAATGAGCTATTAGTTCGCGCTAGACAAAGCGAGTTATTAACTAGCTTGCGCGAAGGCATATTAAGCGATACGCCACAGCTTAATATAGAAATAGATAACTCTAAAGCGACTTCTTTGGGATTAACCTTGTCTGATGTTTCATCTACGTTGACTTCTGCATGGGCAGGTTCGTATGTGAATGATTTTATTGACGATGGAAGAGTGAAAAAAGTATACATAGAAAGCGATGCACAATTTCGATCAGAACCAGAGGATTTAAATCATTGGTATGTGCGCGGTCAAAATGATGAGGGCGAAACGACTATGACTTCATTTGAAGCTTTTAGCACCTCGTCATGGTCTAGTGCGCCGCAAACGCTGTCACGATTCAATGGTATTGCGTCGTATCAAATTCAAGGTTCTGCCGCCAGTGGTGTTAGTTCTGGTCAAGCAATGGAGGAAATGGAGCGATTAGCTGATGAAGTAGGTCAAGGTAAATTATCGTACTCTTGGAGTGGTTTATCATACCAAGAAAAGATTTCGAGTGGGCAGTCGACGACCTTGTACGCTATTTCTATTTTAGTCGTATTTTTAGCCCTAGCAGCTTTGTATGAAAGTTGGTCTGTTCCATTTTCGGTTATTATGG
Organism: Pseudoalteromonas sp. S3178; assembly: GCF_005886985.1. Lineage (NCBI taxonomy): Bacteria > Pseudomonadati > Pseudomonadota > Gammaproteobacteria > Alteromonadales > Pseudoalteromonadaceae > Pseudoalteromonas > Pseudoalteromonas sp. S3178. Next base: position 123,150 of record NZ_PNCW01000019.1, read on the forward strand.
TTATCCCATTAGGTCTGATAGGTGCCGCTTTAGCATCTACTTTACGTGGTTTAGATAATGATATTTACTTCCAAGTTGCACTGTTAACTACTATTGGGCTTTCTGCTAAAAATGCAATATTGATTGTTGAGTTTGCTGAGGCGTCTTATCAAAAAGGCATGTCATTACTTGATGCTGCGGTCAATGCAGCTAAATTAAGACTTCGCCCTATTATTATGACCTCGCTGGCATTTATGTTTGGTATTTTACCTTTGGCTGTTTCTACTGGAGCGGGTGCTAATAGTCGTATTTCTATAGGTACTGGTATACTTGGTGGTACTTTAACTGCAACGTTATTAGGCATATTTTTAGTGCCAATGTTCTTTGTATTAGTTCGTGGTTTGTTTCCTAGCCGTCACCCTGTTTATAGTGACAAGAGCGATGATCAACAATCACTCGCGCAACCTACTAAGCAAGCGGAGAATGGCCATGAATAATGTTTTTAATGACTCAAGTTTTTATACTGTTAACACGATGACTAAAAGCGCGAAACAATTGACCAAGCGTGGTTGTAATCTAACATTTTTACCTCTTTTAGGCGCAATGATGTTAGTAGGGTGTAGCACGATGGCCCCCGACTATGAGCGTTCGCAGATGACTGAATCTAGCCAATGGCAAGTTAAACCATTGAAGAAAACCTCAGGAATATCAACGCAAAAAGCGTTAGATATTCCTTGGCAAGACTTTATTAAAGAGGAGCGTTTAACGCAGGTTATTGAACTAGCACTAAATAACAACCGCAGTTTACGCGAAGCATTAGCTGATGTTGAAGCTGCACGTGCTACATATCGAATTCAACGATCTGATTTATTTCCAGATGTAGATGTTAGCTTAAGTGGCAATCGAACTAAGTCATCAACGGGTGACATTAGCACGACCTATGAAGCTCAAGGTGGCTTTAGTAGCTACGAACTAGACTTATTTGGTAAAAACCGCAGTTTATCAGATGCAGAAATGCAAGCCTATTTAGCGAGTGCTGAAACGGCTAAGGCTGCCAAAATTACCCTTATAGGTGAAGTAGCAAATGCTTGGTTAACATTAGCGGCTGATAGTAATTTGTTAACCTTGGCCGAAGAAACGGCTAAAAATGCTCAGCGTGCTTTAGAGATCACAAATAAACGTTTGTCATATGGGGTTGATACACGAATAGATGTTACGAGTGCTGAAACTATCTATTATTCGGCATTATCTGATATTGCCAATTACAAAACACTAGTAGAGCAAGACAGAAATGCACTGAGTTTACTGGTGGGCGATAAACTAGATGAAGACTTGTTGGCTTATAGTCTTCCTGAAAATGAAGCGTTGGTTACTGATGTGCCAGCCGGCTTATCATCAACAGTGCTGCTAGAACGGCCAGATGTTTTATCTGCAGAGCATGATCTAAAATCAGCTAACGCGAATATTGGTGCTGCACGAGCGGCGTTTTTTCCGAGTATTTCGCTTACAGCAACAGGTGGCTTAGCTAGTTCTGTGTTGTCTGATATATTTACAGGTGGTGCTAGTTCAATTTGGAATATTGCTCCGAGTATTAGCTTACCTATATTTGATGGAGGCGAAAATAAAGCTAATTTGGCTTATTCTCAAGCGCAGCAACAAAAGTATTTAGCTGCATATGAGTATGCTATTCAAAGTGCGTTTACCGAGGTTTCAGACGCACTTGCAAGGCGAAGCACAATACAAGATCAGCTTAGTGCTGAAAATGCATTAGTTGATGCTGCAACACGTAGTTATAATCTTTCGTTTTCGCGTTATAAAAATGGCGTTGATAGTTTTCAAACTGCACTTGAATCACAGCGTACTATGTACAGTGCTAGTCAGTCGTTAATTACGACTCGCCAAACAGATTTAGAAAACCGTATTTCACTTTATAAAGTGTTAGGTGGCGGCTTAGCTGTAAACGAACAGGATCGTGATAGTTCACCACAATAACACTTATTTACTGCCATAAAAGCCGAAGACATGTTATTTGTTTTCGGCTTTTTGTTAGGCCCATTTATAGGAAACAGCTACCCTACTGCATTAACTCTGCTTTGCCTAAGCATGCTGCTGTAAATTCAACCAACAAACATGCCCTAGACGATATTAAAATTTTTTAAAAAATAAACTAGACACCCATCTTACATAAACAACTACATAAACAACTACATAAACAACAATGACACCCACACAAATATTTTACAGCAATAAACTCTAAAAAATAAAATAAGCAAAACCACAAGGCCAAATAGAACGTACCTTACTAATAAACTCTATTTTTAGGTTATGTTATGAAACACATCAAATACCTTGCCTTACTCGCATTCAGTTTGTTATCAAATGCCAGCGAAAGTATTCCATTAGATGATATTTTCACTTTACGGTGGAAAAACCGCCTAATAATTGTCAATCAACCTACAAATCCAGATAATGCATTAAGCCTTATGAAAAAATATTCAAAAGATATTAATGAGCGAGACATTGTTTGGTTTATTTTGAAAGAGGGTGGGGCTTTAACTAACTACTCTGGTCGGTTATCTGATTCATTCATGTCAAATGTCCAGCAGCAGTACCGACTCAAAAAAAATACTGTTACTTTAATAGGAAAAGACGGCGGTATTAAATCTCAAGAAAAGAGCATTGATGTTCAAACGCTTTTTTCAACCATAGACGCCATGCAGATGCGCCAAAGAGAAGTACAACTAAATCAATAAAAAACTAAAAATCAATATTAAACTCTGAAAGCTGTTTGTTATTTTTACTTGAGATTTTAGCATTCAGCGAAAAGTACAATAAACTAGACACCCATCCTAAATTTTGCGTCCTTAAAAGTTAAATAATAGCCTTTATTTAGCGCGAAAAACAAGCTAGGTGTCTTATGGCAATCGCAAGAAAGCGTCAAGTAAGTTTGGTTGATACAAAATGCTATCATTGTATTTCACGTTGCGTGCGTCGTGCTTTTTTGTGTGGTGAAGACCGTTTTACAGGCAAGTCTTGTGAACATCGACGAGGCTGGGTTGTAAATAGATTGCTTGTATTAGCAAAAATATTTTGTATTGATGTATGTGATTATGCCGTAATGAGTAATCATACCCATTTAGTACTGTATGTTGATGATAAAAAAGCGAGTAGGCTAAATGATAAAGCGATTGTTATCCGTTGGCATAAACTCTGTAAAGGCACATTGTTAACGCAAAAATATATACAGGGCGAAAAGCTAAGTAAAGTTGAGCTTATCTTATTTAATCAAACAGTCAAACAATACCGCGAACGTTTATCAAGTATTAGCTGGTTTATGCGGCTATTAAATGAAAATATTGCTCGCAGAGCAAATAAAGAAGATAACTGCACTGGTAGGTTCTGGGAGGGACGATTTAGCTCACAAGCACTTCTTGATGAAGTCGCACTTGCAGCTTGCATGGCCTATGTCGACTTAAATCCCATTAGAGCTAAAATGGCTAACACACCAGAAGAGTCAGACCATACCAGCGCTCAAGTACGCTTAATATGCGCAAAAGATGGCAAGCAGCCAAAACAACTACTTCGCTTTGCAGGTATGCCACGTAAGATTATGCCCAAAGGGCTGCCGTTTGAGCTTAAATCGTACCTTGAACTTGTTGAATTAACAGGGCGTTGTATACGAGAAGATAAACGCGGGTATATTGAAAGTACACACTTGCCTTTACTAGAAAGAGTGAATATATCTCCAGAAAACTGGTTAGAGCTTACAACCCAATTTACGCGCGTATTTCATGGCGCAGTGGGCAGGCCAGCCTCACAAGAAGGTTATTGTGAAAACTTAAAGCGAAAGCGGCGAGCGAATATCAGTAACTGCGAAAAGCTACTAGCATAAAACTTAAACTACTCAGTAAAACTATTCAGTAATAAATCACAACTGCACCATGCAGTCATTTTCATGCGTGCAATTTAGATTAGAGTGGGAGTCTAGTTTATCTGTTTCCTCTTTTATATGTTACGTAATAATACAGTAATCGATTGAACCAAAATAGGAACTCAGCTATGGTTTGTTTATCAATAAAAACAAACAAAAAACGAGTTAATCTACAGGCTCGTTAGGTGTTTCTCAGGTTTGGAATTCAAATGGGATTTAAGTTTTGGTTCGTTAGAGCAATAAAAGTTTTTCTTGGAGTAACTGCTTTACTTTTTATAGTTGAGTTGCTTAAACAGCATTCAGTCCAAGAAGCATTTTAAATAGGTGAATGAATGAGTGAACGGGAAATTGCTCTAACCATATTTATCATCATTGGTATTTATTTGATGATTACGGGTAAAATTAATGTCACTGTTTCTACTGGTCAGTCTGGAATTAATTCTCACGTAAGAGCCGACTCCCCTGAAACACCTATTAAAACTCAAGGAATAGCCGTCAGGATTCTTGGGTTTGCGATTTCTGTAATCTCTTTGTGGTGCTATCTGTATCTATAGCATTGTGGTGAAAGCGCTTTTTAGCTATAAAACATAATAATCACATTAAGTCGGTCGCAAGCTTTCTTGGGCATTAATGCCCTTGGAAATAAACAAGATGGAAATAAACAAGACACCCATTTTAAATTTTGCATTTCCAATAAGAATTTAGTGTACGCTTTGGGCAGGTAAATTAAGGTGAGTGTCTCCTTGAAAATATTTATTTTAGCCTCTGCTGTTTAGTTAATTGACAAACTAATTATGGCTCTGGCTCTGGCTTTGAATTAAGTTAACCCTCGCAAAGTGAACGCTAACACCGAGTGGGAGCCATTTTACCTATGTTTTAAAGGAATTTACACAGTATGGATATTGTTACAAATAATCTATTTAGTGGTGCTGATATTGTTCTAGCACTGTTCTACATTTTATTTTTTATCTTATGGCTTGCTGTTCCAATTTTCGTTTACTTGATTAATAAAAGGGTGAAGGAAATGAGAGACAATTCTCGTGAGTATCGTTTAGAAATCAAAGAACTCAATGCAAACCTCAAATACCTAAAGAGAAAGTTCAATGAAACAAACGAGTAACAAACATAATTATCGCCAACGACCAACTTCTGCTTAGTGCGGCGTTAGGCAATCATATGAGAAACCGAAGTGCTATATTGAGAGTAGTTTTGGGAGCACTCATTGCTCCATGTATTTACGTTATAGTCTGGAACCTTGCTGTGCTGGAGCATTCTGCACTCTATAAATGGACGGTTATAAACACTCTTACGGCATACATTGCATTCATTGTACTGTCGGGCATGTCGCATCTTAACTTGGCTCGCCTTAGAGCAACAAAGATAGGGTCGTACTGTCTTGTAATGTTCGGGGTGGCAGTTTCAGTGGAGCTTTTGTTGTCTCTATGGTCGTTAAGTGGCTATACCTCATTGTACTATGCGCAGACGCACGTGGTTGATAATCATGAAATTACAAAGGCGGGTTATTTGCTGAAAATCCAAGAGATGCTAATCTATGGTGCAATTCTAGCGTTTGCTAGGGCATTTTTTTGGTTCGTAGCGGTGTATATCCAATACGTAGGACGCATCATGTCAAATAATCGCAGTCATGGCGACGTGTTTGTCATTGAGGCAGTGTCTCCATTACAAAGCCCTACGTGTTGCGGACGTTAGGCGAATATGAAAAAGCAACGACCCACAATCCCAATTGCCGAATGGAAATTGGCTACTCATTTAGAGGCTACTCGACAAATTCAAAATCAAAAGTGTGTGCCTGCCTACGGCTGCTATTGTGAGTTTTGTTTTAACTTGAAACACAGCTTAAAGATTGTGCTTCCTGAAGAGTTGCAGCATCAGCTTACAAGGGTTGGGGTGGTGCTTGAACATCCTACTGAACTATATGAATTTGAAAGTGACGAGATTGGATCTTGCATAAGGGTTGTCTATCATGTCGTTGGCAAAATTCTAGAAGGCCCCTGCCAATGGAAAAGTACTGAACTAGGTAAAATGCTTATGTATTTCACAATCAGAAAGCAACCATATTTATCGTTGGTAGTGTTACCTCAAAGTTTGTCCCATGATAAAGCTCCGGTTCTTAATAATGAATCTGCAGGAGAGTTGGTGCGCATTGATTTACGCCTTGTAATACCAAACGAGGTAATGTTGAACAATGTACCAACTCTAGCCTAACAAATAGGGCTTTTAATGCCGTAGTTTTATTAAAAACGCCCAATAATGTTAAACTACAAAAAATTTAATTACTTATTATAGCAATGGCATTTTACATTCCTTTATTACAACCTCACTTTAAGCACATTGAAGTTGGCGATACACTAACATCGCTTTGGAGTGGGTGTGGCAGTATTGTTCAGTGCATGCTTGATGATGAGTCATGTGTTGTTAAGGCTATTAAAATACCACGATACATAAACCATCCTAAAATTAAGCAAAGCGAATTTGCACTTAAAAGAAAGCAGTACTCTTATAGCGTTGAATATAATTTTTATAAGCGTTACAGCCCGTTTTTACCTAGCACAGCAAAAAGCATCGAATGTATAAGTGCTATCAATAAGGTTGATGAATATGCGCTGGTGTTTAAAAACTTTACCCAACATGGGTTTACTCAAGCAGGGCCGCAACATGTTAAAGCTATATTAAAGTGGCTGGCACACTTTCATGCGTTTAACTTAAATAAACCCGCTAACGGATTATGGCAGCAAGGTAATTATTGGCATTTAAGCACACGACCCGATGAGTTTAATAAATTAAATGAACACGTCGATAAAAAGTCCGATATTAAAAGTGCTGCACATAAAATAGATAAAATACTGCAAACATCACACTACAAAACGCTGATTCATGGCGATGCTAAACTTGCCAACTTTGCAGCTAATGAGCAAAGTGAAGTACTAGGGTATGACTTTCAGTATGTGGGTGCTGGGGCAGGGATTATAGATGTAATGTACTTTATGACCAGTTGCTTTAATGATAGGCAGCTGCATGATTGTGCAGATGAATATTTAGCTTATTATTTTACGCATTTAAAAAGTGCGCTTACAATTTACCAGCCAGCTATTAATGCTGATGATGTTACTGCTCAGTGGCAAAAATTATGGCCGCTAGCATGGGCTGATTTTTATCGCTTTTTAGCAGGCTGGAGCCCTGAGCATTTTAAAATTAATAGTTACATGCTTAAGCAGGTAAATATCACGTTAGCAAGTAACATTTAATAAACGCAACGGGTTGGTGGCTTGCATAAATATCAATCAAATCAGTCAATTTTGGCACGATCTATGAAATCTTTACTAAAACTACAGGTCAAATGACCTTTTTTAATATAAAATACCGCAAATTCTTGTATCAGTAGGTTTATATCATGGCTATTCACGTTATTTCACACCCTCTTGTTCAACATAAACTAGGCCTAATGCGTGCGCATGGTATTAGTACTAAAAGCTTTCGTGAATTATGTTCTGAGGTGGGTACATTATTAACCTACGAAGCAACTAAAAACCTACAATTAGAAGATAACGAAATTACAGGTTGGGATGGCAACAAGTTAAAGGTTGAACACATTAAAGGTAAAAAAATTACCGTAGTGCCTATTTTACGTGCAGGCCTTGGCATGATGGATGGTGTAATGCAGCTTTTACCTGCAGCTAAGGTGAGCGTTGTTGGCCTTGAACGTAACGAAGAAACACTTGAGCCTGTTCCCTATTTTGAAAAGCTAGTGGGTAATATTGATGAGCGTTTAAGCTTAGTGATTGACCCTATGCTTGCCACTGGCGGCTCTATGATTGCAACAATCGATATGCTTAAAAAAGCGGGCTGTAAAGAGATTAAAGTAATTGTGCTTGTTGCTGCGCCAGAAGGCGTTGAAAAAACATTAGCGGCTCATCCTGATATCGAAATATTTACAGCATCAGTCGATAGCCACTTAAACGAAAAGGGCTATATTATCCCTGGTTTAGGTGATGCGGGCGACAAAATTTTTGGTACTGTTTAGGAGTATTCAGTGCAAAAAAATGACACTTTTTCAATAAAAACTATTTTAACTGGCGCGCAAATGCTGTTTGTAGCATTTGGTGCGTTAGTATTGGTGCCACTTTTAACTGGCCTTGATCCTAATGTGGCACTTTTTACTGCGGGTATTGGTACGTTACTGTTTCAATTAGTGACCAAAGGCCAAGTACCTATATTTTTAGCCTCTTCATTTGCCTTTATTGCACCTATTATAGCTGCTGTGCAAATGTGGGGCGTACCTGCCACTATGGGCGGCTTAATGGCGGCAGGCTTTGCCTATATGCTTTTAAGCTTATTAGTTAAGTTTAAAGGAGTAGCAACGCTTCATAAAATTTTACCGCCTGTTGTTGTAGGCCCAGTAATTATGGTGATTGGCCTTGCACTTGCACCTGTTGCAGTAAATATGGCAATGGGGAAAAGTGGTGACGGTAGTATTCAAATTATTGATTACAACAGCGCTATTTATATTTCGTTGCTCTCGTTAGTAGTTACGCTTATTTTTGCAGTGTGGGGAAAGGGCGTATTTAAGCTTATTCCTATATTAGCAGGCGTTGTAGCAGGTTATTGTTTATCGCTTGGTATGGGCGTTGTGCAATTTGATGCGGTAACTAACGCACAGTGGTTTGCTGTACCAAACTTCACATGGCCTGAGTTTAAATGGCAAGCTATTTTGTTTATGGTGCCTGTAGCAATCGCCCCTGCTATTGAGCATATTGGCGACATGATGGCTATTAGCCAAGTTACCAATAAAGACTTTTTGAAAAAGCCTGGACTTCATCGTACTTTGTTTGGTGATGGCCTTGCTACTTCTGCTGCATCGTTATTTGGTGGCCCGCCTAATACTACATATTCAGAGGTTACGGGCGCTGTCATGCTTACTAAAAACTTCAACCCAAAAGTAATGATGTGGACAGCTGTTATCGCCATTATTTTAGCCTTTGTTGCCAAAATGGGCTCTGGTTTACAAACCATACCAGTACCGGTAATGGGCGGCATTATGATTTTACTGTTTGGCTCTATTGCTGTAGTAGGTTTAAATACATTAGTTAAGTCGGGTGATGATTTAACCGCACCGCGTAATTTAAGTATTGTTGCACTTATTTTGGTATGTGGCATTGGCGGTATGCATATTGGTGGCAGCCAATTTAGCCTAGAGGGTGTAAGTTTATGTGCTATTTTAGGCATTGTTCTAAACTTAGTTTTACCCAAGGCGCAGCCTCAAGAAAATGAGTAATGCACGCAAGTTGAAAATATTGCACCATAATAGCGCATTTTAAATGCGCTATTTTTTTAAGTAACTAAAATATATACAAAAAAAATAATGGTCTAGTACCTGCATTTAACTCTTAGAACGCATTGTATGCAAAGGAGTTACTATGTCAGAGGCCAATATTGTGGATATAACCCCGTTTTTAACAAAACACCAACTGCCTTTAAAGTATCAATATTTAAGTGAACAATATTTTGTTCCACTTGCGCATGACATCCTAGAATCTAAAAAAACAAATACTCCTATTTTTGTTGCTATAAATGGATGCCAAGGCTCAGGAAAAACAACACTCGCCGATTTTTTAGTTACTTGGTTTTCTAAAAACACACCTTTTAATAGTGTTGCGTTGTCTATTGACGATTTTTATTTAGCAAAACAAGCACGCGCTGAACTTGCAAGCGATGTACACCCTCTATTTACCACACGTGGCGTACCTGGGACTCATGATGTGGCGCTTATGAATAGCACAATTACTAATCTACTCGCTGGCGAGACAAACGTACCGCTTCCTCGTTTTAATAAACACGAAGACGACTGCGTACCTAAAAGCGAATGGGTTACAAACGACAAACCCGTCGATATTGTTATTTTAGAAGGCTGGTGTGTAGGCAGCGAGCCGCAGCCACCATTTTCACTAAGCGAGCCACTTAACGAACTAGAGCAACAATACGATAAAGAAGGTGTTTGGCGTCGTTGTGTAAATAGTTGTTTGGCAAACGAATACAAATCTGTTTTTAGCTTAATTGATTACACCGTGATGCTTAAAGCGCCCAGTTTTAGCGATGTTTTTACATGGCGACAAGAACAAGAACAAAAACTAATTGCTAAAAAAGGTGAAGGCTCAGGCACGATGAATAACGAGCAGCTGGTGTATTTTATTTCTCATTTTGAGCGCATTACCCGTGAAAATTTAAATACACTAAGCGCTAAAGCCAATGCCTTAATTGAACTTGATAGCAACCGTGATATTAGCGGTATGCACCTTACAAGTGACGACACACTACAGCCTATTATATTTACAGATTTAGATGGCACATTGCTCGACCATGCTGACTACAATACAAATAATATCAGTGAGTTACTACAGCAATTACAAAGTGCGCACATTCCTGTTGTGTTTAATACTAGTAAAACATTTTGTGAAGTGGTTGAGCTTAAAAACGATTTAAATATTCAACAGCCCTTTATTGTAGAAAATGGCGCTGCTGTTTACATTCCTGAAGATTATTTTGAACTCAAGCCTATTGGTTGTAAAAAAGTAGGCGCATATTGGTGCTATGCACTGGCTAAGCCACTATCTAGTTTATTAAAGGATTTAGATACTTTAAAAAGCGATTATAAAGCGCATTATAAATTGTTTAGCGATTTATCGAGTGAGCAAATATCTGAACTTACAGGCCTCGATGATGCGCAAGCAAGGCGTGCGCAAACCCGCGATTATTCAGACCCACTTTATTGGTACGGTGACGATGAGTTACTCAGTGCCTTTGTACAAGATGTAAAAGCACTCGGCTACGATATTAAAATTGGTGGTCGATTTATTCACATTGCCAAAAATACCGACAAAAGCGTTGCGCAGCAGTGGTTAGTTAAACAGTTTACCCATCATTTTAGAAAGCCTCTCACGGTCATTGCACTAGGTGATAGCGATAACGATAAGCAAATGTTAGAGCACGCAAATATCGCCATTATTATTGCCAATCCGGCCAGTAAAAAGCCGGTTAAATTATCGCACAACAAAGCACGTTATTCTCAATCGCCAGCGCCACAAGGGTGGATTGAAGAAATAACGTCGCTGCAGTGCATTAGCAGTATTTTAAGTATTTCTGAGGAGCAAACATCTCATGGCTGATTTTTATCAAAATGGCATTATTACAACACTACATAATATTGCCGATAGACCAATAGAAGATCTAGAACAAGAGCTACTTAGCTTTAGCAAAAAACGCCCAATGGGGTTAATACTCCCGTCTTTATTTAGTGAGCTTGAAGGCCCTGCGCTGCAAAATATAGTAAGTGAACTACGTGATGTGCCTTACTTATCGCAAATTACGATAGGGCTAGATAGAGCCGATGAAGAACAGTATCGTCATGCACTTAGCTTTTTTAAAGAGTTAAATCAAAACCATAAAGTATTATGGAACGACGGACCACGCTTACAAGCGCTTGATAAAGAATTGCAAGAACTTGGTGTTGCCCCAAGAGAGCTAGGTAAAGGTAGAAACGTATGGTATTGCATGGGTTATAAGTTAGCCACTGCTGAGGTTGAATCAATAGCGCTGCACGATTGCGATATTTTAACCTACGATAGAAGCTTACTTGCGCGTTTAATTTACCCTGTAGCACACCCTCGTTTTAACTATGAATTTTGTAAAGGGTTTTACCCACGTACTGCAAACGGCAAAATTAACGGCCGTGTATCGCGTTTATTAGTTACGCCATTATTACGCTCATTTAAAACTATTTTGGGTAATACCGACTACCTTGAATATATGGATTCATTTAGATATCCATTAGCAGGTGAATTTTCGTTTAGACGCGATGTATTAAATGATATTCGCATTCCAAGTGATTGGGGCCTTGAAATTGGTGTACTGAGCGAAATGTACCGTAACTATTCACATAACCGCTTGTGCCAAGTAGATATTGCCGATAACTACGATCATAAACATCAAGCGCTTTCACTAGATGATCAAAGTGCGGGTTTATCTAAAATGTCTATAGATATAACTAAAGCATTATTTAGAAAACTGGCTACACAAGGCGTTACTTTTACAAGTGAAACCATTCGCTCATTAAAAGCAACGTATTATCGTATTGGGTTAGATTTTATAGAAACGTATCATAACGATGCACTTATGAACGGCTTAACGCTTGATGTTCACCAAGAAGAAAAAGCCGTTGAAATGTTTGCGCAAAACATTATGGAAGCAGGCCAACACTTTTTAGAAAACCCAATGGAAGCGCCATTTGTGCCAAGTTGGAACCGTGTTGTATCAGCAATGCCAGACGTACTTGAGCGCTTAAAAGAGGCCGTAGAGCTAGACAACGAAGAATATAGTTAAAATTAAAACTAATAAAAAAGGGGCGCATGTGATTTCAGTTAGCGATTTATTTTTACAACGAGTTGAGCAGCATCTTCATATTATTTACGAAGGTGTTGAACTGCCATTATCGGTTACTGAGCTTGCTCAGCAGCTTATTAAAATTATTTTAGGCAGTAATCCACTGCGCGACCCTACACCCCATACAAACCGATGGGATGAGCAAGATATAATATTAATTGCCTACGGCGACTCTATTATAAAACATGACGATAGTGAATTTGCTGTATCAAGCCCAATTGAAGCGCCGCTTAAAACGCTACATCGCTTTATTAAAGAGCGCTGTGATATGCAGCTTAATGCGCTGCATATTTTACCATTTTATCCGTACAGCTCAGACGAAGGCTTTGCGGTTATGAACTATGCCCAGGTAAATGAATCGCTGGGTGATTGGAATGATATTCAAAATATAGCTAAAGACGTAAAGCTTATGGCTGATTTAGTTATTAACCATTGCTCAAGCAGAAGTGTGTGGTTTGAAAACTTTTTAAACGACTTACACCCAGGTAAAGATTATTTTAAAACAGCCAGCTTAACAGATGATTTAAGCCAAGTGGTACGCCCGCGAACGTCACCGTTGTTAAATACGGTTACCACACCAAGCGGTGAAAAACACGTGTGGTGTACGTTTAGCCACGATCAGGTTGATTTTGATTTTGGTAACCCAGAAGTTTTAAAAGAATTTATTAGCATTATTCGCCATTATTTAGATAACGGAGTTCGCTTATTTAGACTCGATGCGGTTGCATTTTTATGGAAACAGCTTAATACCAATTGTATTAATTTGCCGCAAACACATGAGGCAGTTAGGCTAATACGTACCCTGATTGAGCATACTGAGCCAAGCGTGGTAATTATTACCGAAACAAACATACCAAACCAAGAGAATCTGTCTTATTTTGGTAATGCTAACGAAGCGCACAGTATTTATAACTTTGCCTTACCGCCTTTATTACTACATACATTACTTAGTGGCGATAGCACCGCAATTAAACACTGGATGATGAGCATGCCACCGGCGCAAAACGGTACCGCTTATTTTAACTTTATCGCATCGCATGATGGAATAGGGCTTAGGCCCATTGAAGGTTTGTTACAACCCAGCGAAGTTGCTTCGCTCGTAAGTACTACTATGCAATTTGGTGGTCGCGTATCTATGCGCACCAGTAACGATGGCACACATACACCGTACGAGTTAAATATAGCGTTATTTGATGCAATGCAAGGCACACACAATGGCCCAGATAAGTTTGGCCTAGAGCGATTTATGTGTGCACACGCCATCATGTTTGCACTAGAGGGGATCCCAGGGCTTTATATTCATAGTTTATTAGGTACTACTAACGATTACGATCGCTTTGAAAACTCACAGCATAACCGTGCTATTAACCGTCATCGCTGGCAAGAGTCAAAGCTACTCGCTGCAATTGGTGAGAAATACAGTCATCATCATAAGGTCTTTAATGGTATTAAGAGCTTATTGGCTGTGCGCAAAAAGCAAAGTGCCTTTCATCCTAATGCGACACAGTTTACGCTGCATTTAGCGGGTGGATTATTTGGTTTTTGGAGGCAAAGTATAGACAGACGCCAAAGTGTATTTTGTGTCTATAACATTAGTGACAAACCACAAACACTCACATTAGCTGATTTAAACTTAATTAATACTCAGCAATGGTTTGACTTAGTCGCTGATAAAACAATTGAAGAAGAGCAATTAACAATAGAACTTGAGCCCTATCAAAGTGTATGGCTAAGCAATATAAAATAAGGCGCAAGAATTACCAATCCTCAAAATAGAACACTTAATTAAGCGGATTGATATAAAAAGGCTCGCAGTGCGAGCCTTTAATTTAATCAATAACGTTGTTACTAATTATAAGCTGTAGCTTAAGTTAATGTAGCCAAAGCGGCCAATATTGTCGTAACTTGCGCTACCCGCGCTTGTACCACGTGAACCGTACGGAAGTTTACGGTTAAATAGGTTATCAACACCTACTTTAACGCCTAAGCCGCTATCGAAGTTGTAACCCACAGTCATATCGGTAATAAAGTATTTACCGTAAGACATTTGGTTACTTGGGTTCGAGTTGCTCTCAAGGTCAAAATTCGTGTAAAGATCGACTTCACTTAAAAAGCGTGTTTCAACTGTTGAGAAAAAATTATCCATAGCATAAGTTACAGATAGGTTAGTTTGCCACTTAGCTTCACCAGTTGTCCCTGCATATTCAATGTAGTTACTAGGGTCATCTTGGAACGGGTAGTCTTTACGTTCGATTAAGTAAGTACCAATTAAGCGTGTTTTAAAGCTACCTTCAAGCGCTTCAAAGTCATAACCTAATTCAAAATCAACCCCTGATGCTTTTTGACCAGCAACATTTAAAACAGAGTTTTGAATTAAAGTGATTTCGCCACTGGCGTTACGCGTAATTAAATTACAGTATTGGTTGTCTATGCCTGTTGTGCTATCTACACAACGGTCAAGAATATCTTGCGCGTCGATTGTGTCAATGGCGTCTTCAAGTTCAATTTTCCAGTAATCTATTGTAAGTACAGCGTTTTCTAAAAATTCAGGTTGGTAAACAATACCCACAGTTGTACTTGTTGACTCTTCACCTTTTACATCGCGGTTACCACTGCTTAAACCATCTAAAGAGGCTGCATCGTAACCTGAGTTAAAGTCACTCGCTACACCTAATGCGGCACAGTTTGCAGTACGTATTGCACCGTTTGATAAATCACCTAGGTTATCTGCGCGACACGGGTCGTTAACATTATAAAAAGTTTGGCTTGCTGCACCAAATACTTCACTAATGTTTGGTGCGCGAAGCGCAGCAGATTGTGTTACACGTACACGAAGCTCATCGTTTACAGTCCAATCAAGGCCAAGTTTCCAGCTAGTTGCTTCGCCAATTGTACTGTAATCGGCATGACGCACTGCGGTATCAAATACTAAATCTTGAATAAGCGGTAAGTCAGTTAAAATTGGCATTGTTGCTTCAAAAAATACTTCACGTACGTTGAACGATCCTTTATCTTCGCCCAGTGCGTTAAAAAATGTACCTTCTGCGTTATCAGGCTCTTTTGTTTCGCTTTCTTCTTTACGATACTCAGCACCAAATGCAACACCTACATAACCTGCTGGTAATTCAAAAATAGCGCCATTAGCAAGTGAACCAGAAACAACCGTTTGCTTAATAGTTGAGGTACCAACCGATACCGTATTTATATAATCAATCGCTTGTTGAGATGGTGCGCCAAAACCCATGATGTTTACGGGTACACAGCCATCAGCTTGTGCAGCAGCGCTGCGACATACAACGTTGCCATCTGCATCTTCAACAGCATCAAGGGCATTAAAGTAGTTGGCTAAAATCATATTAGCGCCGTTTTCACGCTCTAAGTCAGTTTGGCCGTATACAACTGACGTATCTAATTCCCAGTCTTCAAACACAGTCCCTTTTAAGCCTGTAACAAAGCGTGTTGTTTCGCGGGTATTGTTTTCAACACGACGTCCAAGGTCACTCATCATGCGGTTAATCATGATCGAATCAACGCCTTCTTCTTGCATACGCGCTTTAATAGTTGGATCTAGGTAAGGGTTATCAATTTTAATGCTGTTGTCGCTATCAAAAAAGAAAAATGCTGGTTGACCAATGCTTTCGCCTTGGCTGTTTACGTATTTAGCATCAAAGTAAACGTTTAAGTCGTCGGTCACATCGTAGTTAACTTTAAAGTTTACGTTATAACGCTCAAACTCAGGTTGAATTTCTTCAAATTGGCCTAAGTTAAAAAAGTCACATTCTGCACATGAATATAAATCTGCGTTATTACCTATGTATAAGTCGCGTGCGCTGCTATCAGCGTTAAAGCTATTAATATACTTAGTTTGATTTTCAAGTGCATAAACGCCTGCATCATTGATGGCGTAATAACCTGCATTAGGTGTTAAAATATCGTCTGGAAAGTCCGCGCTATTTTTGTTCTCATCCGTTTGGGCTTGGTTAGGTAAGCTGCTAAAAGATGTGCTAGTCCAAGGGTGGTCAAGTGCGTTTAATGAATCTTGGCCTGAGTACTCTATAGCGAAAGCTGCATTACCACGGTCGTTATCAAAATTTGAGCCGTACGAGAACGTTGCTTTTTCGTTGTTGTAGCTGTTTAAATCGGCAAAACCTCGGGTAACACTAAAATCCATACCTTCAATGTTGTCTTTTAATATAAAGTTCACAACACCTGTAACCGCGTCAGCACCGTATACAGCTGATGCACCACCAGTGATAATTTCTACACGCTCAACCCACACACTAGGAATAGTGTTTGTATCAACCGCTTGAGAGCCAGCTGAACTTGATACGTGACGCTTACCATTTACAAGTACTAAGGTACGATCAGTACCCATATTACGTAAATCAAGAATGTTTAAACCAGCAGTACCAATAAAGCGGCCTGAGTTAGCCATAGAATATGTATTGCTAAGTGCTGGTAAATTGTTAAGCGCTTCACCAATGTTTACAGCGCCAGTATTAATTAGCTGCTCGCCGCTTATAACTGTTACTGGTGCAGGAGCAATAGCACCTTCACGTAAAATACGTGAACCCGTTACTTCAACGCGTTCAATTTTTGTAGCTTGCTCATCTTGCGCAAGCACAGAATTACTTGCTGTTGCAGCAGCAGTAATTAATGCACATTTAATGCTAGTAGAAAGTAAATTATGACGTTTCATGTGTTTCCCAAAGGAGATTTCTAATAATTAAATACAATATTTCTTTTTACCGAATACAGTGTGTATTTGGTAAAAACCAATAACTTTTGTTACGAGGGCGGCGATTATTGCATGCTGATAATTTTATTAAAAGTAAGTAACTTACTGTTAAATAAGCAACTTGAAATAATCTTAATGGCCATAATTGTTTTTTTTACATTAGTTTTTGGGTGTACATAAATAACCATTTAAAGCTGGGTTACATTGTGTGTTTGTTATGTTTTTATATTATTTACATGTTTATTGTTTTAATAATTTTTTAGCTGGTTTTTATAGCGTTTATTTTTTATTTAAAAGTATTTAACTAGATAAGTATTAAGCTACGAAATAGGTGTTGGGCGTTATACGTACATATTTGTAAGTATTGTGTATGTAAATACTGTTTTGAAGTGTTTTTTATGTAAGATTTTTTTTCAAAAAAATGCATAGTTTGAATTTTTTTCATTACTAAAGAGCAAAAAAAGTAGTTGTAATGTGTAAAGCCCCTTTACAGTTTTAATAGCCTGAATCGCTCCATAAGTTACTTTGACACGTAAACTTGGTACAATTTGGCTGCTTTCAATTAATAGGTTTGATCATGAAGTTTTTATTTATTATTTTTACAATGCTGTTTAGTACAAGCTCTTTTGCACAGCAGGATGTCGATCTTGAAGTCAATATGAAAAACACAGGGCTTGCATATAAGCAGGCAGTACAGGCTAACGATTTAGCTGAGTTTAATACAGCAATTAATGAATTTATAAAGCTTGTTGAGGTAAGCAAAACGGCTAAATTTCATAAAGAGCCTGAGCAATCATTACAAGGTCTTGATAAGGTAATTACGCAAGCTAGGCTTGCTAAAAAAGCGGCTAACGAGCAGGGGCTTAATGCGGCCAAAGCGCCCTTAAAAAACATTGATAATTTACGTAAAAAATATCATGAATTACATGAGCCACCGGGGTTTTTTGAGTTATTATTTGGTTCATAGTTTAAATTTAGAATAAAAAGGAAAAACAATGGAAATTTCAGTTTCAATGTTAGAAGGTCAAAAGCAAAGTGCTAAATTTGGCGATTTAGAAGTAATAAGCGATCAAAGTGTAAATGCTGGTGGCGGTGCAGAGCATCCAGAACCGTTCGATTATTTTTTAGTAAGTATGGTTTTATGTGCTGGCTTTTATGCACGTAAGTTTTGTGAGCAGCGAGACATCTCTACCGAGGGTATGACCCTTACACAAAATAATGAAAATGTAGATGATAATGGTAAAAAGCTATTCTCGATTGAAGTTAATTTACCTGATGGCTTTCCTGTTAAATATAAAAAAGCACTTATTGCTGCTGTAAATACCTGTACAGTTAAAAAGGTGATTCAAGCCGTTCCTGAGTTTTCGGTAGTAGTTAAATAACCACAAATAAACTATAAAAATACCGCCGAGTAACATATAAGCCCGGCGGTATTGCTACAACAAATTAGTTACTACCTCTTCATACTTCTATTGCTTTAAGCTAAGTTTTAAAATCAGCAAGTTATTTTAACTTACAATACAAAACCCAAAGCGCACCCAAGCATGAAAAAAACTATCAATCAGCTTTTTTAGCCGTAGATAGATTTTTAAAACGACGATTAAATTGCGCCACACGGCCATCAGTTGCGACTGTTTTTTGCTTGCCAGTGTAAAACGGATGCGAGTCACTCGATACATCGATAGGAACATATGGGTAAGTATTACCGTCAATTTCTACCGTGCGATCTGTTTTAATTGTAGAGCCAATAATAAAATACGAGTCGGCAGCGGTATCGTGAAAAGCAACCACTTGGTAATCAGGATGAATATTTGGTTTCATAATACGCCTCATTAAATGATATGTGATAATATATCATTTAATTTAACGTATTTAAATTTGCATTGCAAGTGTGTATGTTCCTCAAAAAGGCCGTGATTGCTGGCTAATTGCGCAAACAAATCAAAAAATAGGCACTTGAATCAAAAATGCTGGCTATTGCTGTTTAGGCTGTTATAACTATATTTAAGAGTTAAAAACGGTTAAAAAGTTATTACAGAGGTTATGTATGAGCGACGCAATACAACAAGAACAAATTGATCAAGGGGTGATGGAAACCCTTAGAGAGCGTGACCATAGTGCCTTAGCACAACAAGTAAATCCTTTAACATGCAATCATAACGATATTGTAGAATTACTAGCACGATATATGGCGCTTAGTGAGCAGGACGATGATGAGTTGTTTGACGACTGGTTTGACAACCTAACAAAAGAGCAACACACAGTGCTAAAAGTATTTGAGGTTTACCGCGGCCAATACGAACACCAAAATTAAGACAGATTAAAAATTTAGTGGCTATTTAACGATTCTTATTTAGCTACTAAATGCTCCAAATTTACCACCTTACATTAGTAATTGGCGTTAATTACTGGTTTCTTTTTAGGTTTTTCTTGTATTGATTTATCTCACTTCAATTATTGCTATTTTTAAGTAATGCTCTAATTTTAAAGAGTTAGATTATTTA
The DNA here is from genome assembly GCF_005886985.1 of Pseudoalteromonas sp. S3178. Lineage (NCBI taxonomy): Bacteria > Pseudomonadati > Pseudomonadota > Gammaproteobacteria > Alteromonadales > Pseudoalteromonadaceae > Pseudoalteromonas > Pseudoalteromonas sp. S3178. The sequence continues at coordinate 142,756 of NZ_PNCW01000019.1, forward strand.
TCGGCTAATAAAAATTCACCTCAATTTATATTAATAATTAATAGACCTCTAATGATTAAACCAGATACGCCAAGTAACGAAATAGAAAGATTACATGCATTAAGAGCGCTGCGGATTCTCGATACCGCGCACGAAGAGCGTTTCGATCGTGTTACTCGTATTGCCAAACGGATGTTTAATGTATCTATTTCTTTAGTTACTTTGATTGACGAAGACCGTCAGTGGTTTAAATCAAGGCAAGGACTAGATGTATGTGAGCTCCCGCGAGAGTCTTCTTTTTGCGGACACACAATTAATCAAAATGAATTGTTAATAATTCCTGATACGTCAATTGATGAGCGGTTTTTTGATAACCCTTTTGTTATTAGCGATCCTAAAATTAGGTTTTACGCGGGCTTCCCATTAAAGTTAAAACAGGGAGTGGTAATAGGCACGCTGTGCCTTGCTGATAATAAACCTAGAAACCTCAGTGATGAAGAAAAACAGCTACTAAAAGACTTAGGCACTTTAGTTGAGCAAGAAATACAATCAATTCAGCTGGCTACCATTGACGAGCTAACTAAAATTTCTAACCGGCGTGGGTTTTTAAACCTTGCAGAGTACACATTAAACCGCTGTAAGCAAAATAAGGTATCAATGTCTTTAATATTGTTTGATCTTAATAAGTTTAAGCAAATTAATGATGTGTATGGACACCACGAAGGTGATTTTGTATTAAGCACATTTGCGCAAATTATGCTTAGTTCATTTTGTGATTGTGAAGTAATAGGGCGCCTAGGCGGTGATGAATTTGTAGCGATGCTAAGCGATTCAAATCAAAAAAAAGCAAACGATGTGTTACAGCGCTTTGCTGAGGCTATTAAGCAAACTAATAATGTTTTAAATAAGCCATATAATATTGATTACAGCTTAGGGCTTGTAAACTTTAAATACGATACTGATAAAACAATAGTCGAAATGATTCAAGATGCTGATACCGCAATGTATAAACAAAAAAAGCAGTGTAACCCCTCTTAAATAAAACTAAAGGGCAGAGCATGTTTAGCTTATATGCTGCGTGAAAGCCAACTGATAGTAAATAATCACACAACATAGTCACTGATTTGCTTAATACATATAGCTCAGCTGTAAATTTAACCTCAAAAAATAAGTAACCCCTGATAAGTTAGGTCTATTGAGCTTAAATTTTATTTGGTAAATAAAGTTTAAGCTGAATAGTTATTTATTGCTGCATCTATTAGCCACTAAAGAGACATTTGGGTTCCAAATTCTATCCCATATTTTACTCATACTTCTTAAATTAGAGCGCTGGCTTATTTTTTCAAAGTTACCCACGTTCACGCCTAAATCGGTTTTTTCTCCCACAAGAAAGTTAAATACATAATTACACTCCATACCCATTCGTAAATCAGAAAGTATTATATTACTTTGCTGCAGGCGTACGTTGTAAAAACCTTTAGTAAACCACTGCAAGCGTTTGATGCCCCACTCATTATTTATATTATCTAATAATGAGGGCGTGGTGTTATAGGCATTTATTGTAACCTCATTTGGCTCATCAAATACCGACGCATATGCTACGTAGTATTGCCCATCAGACATAACGACTACACGCCATAACAATGTAGTGAGTGGCGCAGGAGTGCTTATATAATTGTTAACTTTTATTTGCCTGTCAGAAAGGGCCGTCGTTACTTTATCGTCAATAATTACTTTTAAAATGAGTGAACTACATAAATACAAACTGCTAAGTACAAGCATTGTGGTGTTTACTTTATATGCACGTGTACTATTTATTCTTGGCAATAATGTACAAGCTACACCAAATAATAAGGGCAGCGTATAGAGCGGGTCGACTATAAACATGTTTGAAATAGCAAAGGGGTGCTCAGTAAAAGGCCAAAGTAACTGTGTGCCATATACGGTTAAACTATCGAGTAAGGCATGGGTAGATAAACACAAAAATACCAGCCAAAACCAACGTGCTTTATAAGCTTGCATGCCGGTGTGTACTTTTAAAATAAGCCAAACAATGAGTGGGCTAATTAATAAATGTATTAATAAAGAGTGGCTAAAACCACGATGGTAAGTAAACGCTTCAACAGGGCCGCCGTAAGGTATAAATACGTCTAAATCGGGTAAAGTCCCTAGGGCTGCTCCCCATAAAACGGCTTTTCGGCCAACTTTATTACCTAAAACGGCATGGCCTACAGCACTGCCAAGTACTATTTGCGTTAACGAGTCCATAGTGTCCCTTTGTTTTTATAATACTGTTTATACTAACTTAACGCCCAAATGCGTCACTTATAATGAAAGCTTTGGCTTTATAAAATCTAAAAACGCGACAATGCGCGACGATACCGCGCTATTTTTATAATAAACAGCTTGCACAACCTCACGATTATTAGGTGTGACTATACTATTAGGTAGTACTTCTATTAACTTACCTGTTTTTAAATCATCACCAATCATAAAACGCGAAAGCAATGCAACCCCTTGGTTTGCTACACATAATTGGCGCACGGTTTCACCGCTACTGGCCATTAAACTAAACTTTAAGTGAGTAGTGGATTTTAGCGGCCAGTTATTTAATTTAGGGGAGTCTGTAAAGCCAATAAGTTTGTGTTGGTTTAAGTCACTGATTTTTGAAATACCTGGCGCAGTTTTTAAATAGGCTGGGCTTGCTACTAAATATAATTTACTAACGCCGAGCTTTTTAGCGTTCAGGTTAGAGTCCTTCAAATCTCCAATGCGAATGGCCAAGTCGGTTTTATGTTCTAGCAAATCAATAATGCTGTCGTGGGAGGTTATATCAAGCGTGATATGCGGGTATTGCTTTGTAAATTCATCAATGTGCGGCACTAATTGGTGTAATACAAACGGGCTTGCTGCATCTATTCTTAACTTACCGCTAGGCGCCTGCTTTAAAAGCTTAATTGCTTCTTCGCCAGTTTGCAGAGTGTTTAAGCCATCACGTGCATATTTTATAAAAGTATGGCCTTCTTCAGTAAGCTCTAATCTGCGTGTTGTTCTGTTTAATAAAGTGCACTGCAGTGTATTTTCAAGGCGAGACACCGCACGCGACACCTTAGCTACTTGTTGATCAAGCAAATTAGCCGCAGCAGAAAAACTACCGCTATCAACCACCGTTAAAAACATTTCTAAGTCTTCTGTTTTGGCATGTTGAGCCATACGTTAGCACCTTACTTTTGCATTAATTACAAAAGTATTTTGTCACTAATGCTATTTTTTGCAAATGCTTTTTTGGTCAAACTGCATGCCTAAACTAATTACGAGGATTTAACTATGCCACTGGCTTTGTGGGCGCTCACCTTAAGCGCATTTGCAATAGGAACAACCGAGTTTGTAATAGTAGGCTTAGTACCTACCATTGCAAACGATTTAGGCGTAAGCCTACCTTCAGCGGGTTTACTGGTGAGTTTGTATGCGGTAGGTGTAGCCATTGGTGCACCTGTACTTACTGCACTCACCGGGCGATGGAACCGTAAAATTGTATTAATAAGCTTAATGGGCTTATTTGTAGTAGGAAACTTACTTGCATGGCAAGCGCCGAGTTACGAAACACTCATACTGGCACGCATACTAACAGGCCTAGCTCACGGGGTGTTTTTTTCAATTGGCTCTATGATTGCCACAAGCTTGGTAAGTAAAGATAAAGAAGCCAGCGCTATCGCGATTATGTTTACTGGTCTTACTGTTGCACTTGTAACGGGTGTGCCGTTAGGTACATGGATTGGCCAACACTTTGGCTGGCGTGCAACGTTTTTAGTAGTGTCGCTACTGGGCTTAATTGCTCTAATTGGTAGCGCTATTTTAGTACCAAAAAACTTAAAACAGTCTATTCCGGCCACATTTAAAGAGCAGCTTCAGGTTATTGTTAAGCCGCGCTTATTGCTCGTTTATTTAATGACTATATTAGGCTACGGCGGTACGTTCACCGCGTTTACTTATTTAGCACCTATATTAGAGCAGCAAACTGGCTTTGAACCATCAGCTATTGGTTTAATAATGCTGGTTTATGGTGTGTCGGTAGCGGTTGGTAATATATGGGGCGGGAAATTGGCCGATAAACGCGGCCCAATTAGCGCACTGAGTATTATATTTAGCGCGTTAATAATTATTTTATTGGCTTTCACCTTTACCATGGAATCAAAAGTAGCCGCTGTACTAACTATTTTAATATGGGGGGCACTTGCATTTGGTAACGTACCAGGCTTGCAGCTTTATGTAGTAAAACAAGCTAAAAAGCACACTCCTAATGCGGTAGATGTCGCATCGGGCTTGAACATAGCGGCATTTAATATTGGTATAGCACTGGGCTCAATTATTGGCGGTAGTGTAGTAGAGAGCATGACCTTACAAGACACCGCATGGATAGGCGCAGCAATTTCTGCTTTAGCATTAATAGCAACCCGTTACAGTGGCATGCTTGATAAGCGAGAAGTTCAGCAAGCGTAAACTATCTTCTGTTAAGGTTGAAACTTAAATTAATGGCCTCATTACCTGTATTGAGGTCATAGATTTTTAAGTGACGACACAAAAGAAGTAAAAGGTGTATTTTGTAAAGCTTTAAAAGAGCTTGTTTTTAACCGATTATTTTATAAGGATAGAGCCATGACACAACGTGTAATTGAAATGCCAGATTTAGGTATGGGAACATTCCGTTTAGAAGGCGACACCGCCTACAATTCAGTAAAAATGGCGTTAGAAGTAGGATTTCGTCATATCGATACTGCGCAAATTTATGGTAACGAAGAGCAAGTAGGCCAAGCCATAAAAGACAGCAACATTCCGCGCAGCGAAATATTTTTAACCACCAAAGTGTGGAACAATAAACTCAATAAAACTGACTTTATTGCCAGTGTAAAAAAATCGCTTGAAAAGCTACAAGTAGAGTCGGTTGATTTACTGCTTATTCACTGGCCTGCGCCTTCAAATGATGAGCCAATGAGTGAATACTTAACTGAGTTATTAAAAGCTAAGCAGCTTGGTTTAACTAAACACATTGGTGTATCAAACTTTACCATTGCAAACTTAAACGAAGCAATGCAAACGCTTGACTCGCGTGAAATATTTACCAATCAGGTTGAGGTTCACCCATACTTAACTAATACTAAATTGCGCGCATTTTGTGCTCAGCACGATATACACGTGACTGCGTATATGCCATTTGTAGTAGGTAAAGTACTTAAAGACCAAACGATTATTGATATTGCCAATAAACATGATGCATCGCCAGCGCAGGTGGTTATTGCATGGGTAAACGCCAATGGCATGACAACCATTCCATCATCAACTAAGCGTAAAAACTTAGAAGATAACTTTAACGACCACGTTAAGTTAGATGATGAGGACATTGCCCGTATCGATGGCCTTGATTGCGGCGACCGCCAAGCAACGCCAGATTTTGCGCCGCAGTGGGATCAGTAATAAAATACGCAATATGACATTAGGTGCAGAAAATCTGCACCTTTATTTTTTAAAAAGGACTCAGCATGTTAACGGTAATCGCCACTATTTCGAGTAAAAATATTGATGCAGACGTTGTATTAACCGCACTCGAAAATCTACAAAAGTACTCGCGCCAAGAAGTAGGCTGCCTACGTTATGAGCTATCGGTTAGAAGTGATGCGCAGCAAACGACTTATTTAGTGAGTGAGCAATGGGCATCTGATGAGCATTTTGAAGCGCATAAAAATGAGCCGCATTTTAAAGCCTTTGGTACACAAGCAACAGGCTTAGTAACCAGTAGTAATATTGATGTGTACAAATCTATTGGCTAAGTATAACTAATTGATTCAATTAATTTAAGCGGCGGCGTAATTTTACATCGCCCTTTTTGTACTGCTTATTTATATTTGGAGGTTGAATTTGCAGCCATATGATTGGTTTTTAGCTAAAGTAGAGCCTATTTAATGTAGTTGCTACTTACAAATAGGCGATAACACAGGAGCAGTTACCAGTCCCGCGTGGCTTCAAATAACCCCCGGTAGAACAAACTTAAAAACATTAAAGTGATACCTAATATATAACTATCAAAACATTCCTCCCTGCATCATTAATTTCTTGTTTATATAAAAGTTAACTTGTGTGATTATAAAATATAATATTCAAAAATTATGATGTGTTATAAATATTGGACGTAATAAGAGCCTCTAAGTTCTAATAACTGAATTTGTTACTATGTTGCTCACTATATAAAACAATAAAACCTCAGGATATAAATAATGAGAAACTCAAGAAATGAGATAGTAAAATATGGTGTATCCTTCGGTACGGCGTTAGCAATTGCAATTTCGTGGAGTGAAAACGAATCTGTTATATGGGCAATTTTGCACGGTTTTTTATCTTGGTTTTATGTGATTTGGCATGTAATTACTCGCTAAGTGTTATTGCTCTTTAAGTACTTTATTTTTCTTATTATGGGTAAGGTAAAAGTTGATAAAGAGCGGCTTCAATGTAGAGGCTACGAAGTAAAAGCACTATTTAAGTAGAACCATTGCATTGTAAAAACATCTAATAAAAATATAAAAGGAATAAAAATGAAAGGTGCAGGCGGAAGCTCTGGTGGTATAGGGCATTTTTTTATTGGATTAATAATGATGTGTGGTGGCTTTTATATGCTGCTAAACGCAATCTCGGTAACCTCTAACTTTGGCCTTAGTTCTCGTATTTACAGCGTTAATGCATTAGGTGGTTTTGGCATTACAGGTGGCATGGTAATGATCCCGTTTATTTTTGGCGTGGGTTTAATTTTTTATAATTCCAAAAATATTTTAGGCTGGTTACTGTCTTTAGGGTCATTAACGGCTTTAATATTTGGTGTTATATCAAGCGTACGTTTTAGTATGCGTACAATGACCTCGTTTGATTTAATAGTAATTATAATTTTAGCGTTTGGTGGTTTAGGGCTTTTTTTACGATCACTTAAATCTATTGATACTTAAATAATTACCAATTTTTGCCTTAGAGATAGTTTTAATGCAGCCGTTTTGCTTGATGTATTAATGCTTAAATTAATAATCGCCCCTTTGCCGATTACTGCTTAACCAGTAGTTGCGTACTTTAAAGAGATTTTTGTGAATAACTCAATACAACTAAAATTAATTGCGACTCATTTATTAGCCCAAAGAGAAGAGAATCCAGCACGTTCAAATTTTCCTAAAGAGTTAATACTAGACTCGACTGATGATGCAATAGAAGTACAAAAGTTGATGATTTATTTAAATGATCAAACAGTATATGGCTGGAAGTGTATGCTGCCGTTAGATGATGGCTCAATTATATTAGCGCCTCTTTTACATGCACCTATAAAACAAGCTGAAAATTGCCCACTGTATACAACAAATAATAAAGCGCTGATAGAACCAGAAATTGCATTTATTTTGCAAAGCGATTTACCAAGTAATAATACCTATACAAATGAAGACGTGGATACTGCATTTGCCAGCGCCCACTTAGCACTTGAGCTTATTCAAAAAAGGTTTGATGAAAGCACTCCAAACACTCACATTGAAAAGCTGGCCGATGGTTTATCTAATCAAGGCATATATGTAGGCCCACAAATAGATAAAGCCAAAGCTTATAACGCAAGTAGTGTAAACATTAACGTTAAGCAAACTGAGATGGAGTTAAACCTTGCGGGTACTCACCCTGCCGAACTTGCGCAGCTTCCACTTTATTGGGCGGTTAATTACTTATCAGCCAAAGGAATCAACTTAAAAGCAGGGCACGTGTTTATAACTGGCTCTTATTGTGGTGTGGTTGAGCTTAATACTGATCAGTTAACCACCATTAGCTACGAAGGTTTAGATGCCTTTAGTACTACGTTTATATCAAAGTAAACTTAAATGTTATTTAATAGACAAATCGTATTTTAAAATAAGCGCATCTATGTAACGGGTGCGTAGGGTTTGTTGTTTTTCGTGATCAGCCCCGTGGCCTATCGCTTTGTTTAATAGCTTCATTGCGGGGTGTAGCTGTGTACGCTCCTGTTGATTTAAGGATGCTTTAGTGCGCAGCTCAGTGATGTCGTCAACTAATAATCTGCCAATATCAACACTTACTATTTCGTCAATTAAACCATTTTGTGTAAGCACACCATATTTACTACATAAAAACTGCTGCCATACTTGTTGTAGGTGTTCATCTATTTCACAACCAAACAATTCTTCGTTAAAGGTAAAACCTTGCTGAGCAAGTTTAGTAAGGCTTGCCGTATATTGCTGTGCAAAATAATTAAAGGCATTACTCGATGATTCAATCTTTTGTTTTATAAGCCCTTGGCCCCAATTTACGCAACCGCGCGGATAATAGTCATCGTATTCCTCACACTCATACAATCCAGAATACGAACTGCAACTTAATTGACTTTTTATACAATAACTTGGCTTAGGAAATACGCTGTGTTGTTGCCACGTATCTAGTTGCTCGGCATCAATATTTAAAGCATGGCAAAGCTCATCGGTATTATAAAAATGAGTGGCTAAGTAGTTAGATAAACGCATAAAGGCTCGCTTAAAGTTAAAAATACAGATACTGTTTAAATGTACAGTGTTTGTATTTTGTATTATCAAACTAAATAACACAAGCCATTTTACGTTTATTATTAGCTTAGGCCTGCAAAAATGCGTGCAAGTATGTTACAAATAGCGCAAGTTTTATAAATAATGAATTTTTATGCGCACCCTAGAACAAATTAAACAAGCAAGCTTAATTACCGCTATTAAAACCCCGTACTTAGCCAATGGTGAAATAGACCTAGCAAAGTACGACGAACTCGTTGAAATACAAATAGCAGCGGGAGTAGATGGCATTGTGGTTGGTGGTACAACCGGCGAAGGCCAGTTAATGAACTGGGAAGAGCATTTAATGCTTATTGCGCACAGTGCAAACAAGTATGGCAATAAGCTACTGATTGTAGGTAATACAGGCAGTAACAATACACGCGAAGCAATAAAAGCCACTAAATATGGTTTTGCCAGTGGCATGCATGCAGCGCTGCAAATTAACCCATATTATGGCCGTACGTCTATTGCCGGTGTTAACGAGCACTTTAAAAGAGTACTCGATATAGGCCCTGCGTTTATTTACAACGTAGCAGGGCGTACAGGGCAAGACTTAACGCCAGATATTATTGAGCCATTAGCACAGCATCCTAACCTAATCGGTATTAAAGAATGTGGCGGCAATGAACGTATTGCACACTACGAGCAGCAAGGTATTGCGTGTTGGTCAGGTAACGATGACGAAGCGCACGACGCGCGCCATGTACACAAAGCACACGGTGTTATATCGGTTACCTCTAATCTTATACCTGGGTTGTTCCGCCAATTAATGGATACTAAAAATGATGCGTTAAATAGCTCATTACAACCTTTAATGAACTGGTTATTCTGCGAGCCAAACCCTATTGCTATTAACACCGCAATGATGATGACTGGCGCAGTAAACCCGGTATTTAGATTACCGTATTTACCACTGAGTGATGAGCAGCAAAAAATCGGTTTACCACTTATAAATCAGTTAAATGAAGCTGATGTAGTTGGCGGGAAAGCGCAGTGTTTAAGTTTAGATGATGTTTTAACACTATCTTAATTAAGCTTTAAGGTAAAAAGTGAAACGTGCTTATACGGTTTCACTTTTGCCGATTTTATTGCCAGTAATAATTTAATTTAAGTTTCCAGCTTGTTAGGTTTGAATGTTTGTAACTAATGCGAATGTCAAAATTTTGATTTATAGGAATTGATATTTCAGCTTGAGTTGATGACTTATCATCATTTTCTAAAATAAATTGTTCGTGAGAAGCTCTTAATTTAATATCTGAGTATAGTGTTGTTATTAAACCTAGTTCTAACGATGCATCATAAATATCGTCTGTAGCAGCAAGATCTCCAATATACCCGTTAGCAAGCGTAAAGATCAGGGTTTTATTATTATTGGTCAGATAAGATTTACCTATTCCACCCATTAAAAACGTGTTTGTGCAGCTTTTGCAAAGTGTATTCTGCCTTTCAAAACCAGCATTGACCTTCCATGAAAGGTTATTCTCTTTTGGCCATTTAACATAGGCTGGTGAAAATGACTCTAAATCCAGTAAGTGCAGTTTATCTAGATACAAATTAGAGCTTGAGATAGAGACTTCAGTATCAACCATTTCTAAATTGGAAAACGCAATGCGTGCAACATCTGACGCTAAAGAGTCAAAATAACTGAGTCTAAATCCCAAACCAAAGTTGTGTTGTTTGTTTACCTGAGTTGAAGAAACAGACATATTTGATGGTTTTTGTCCTTTGTGAGGTGCCTGCTGGGTATATGATGAAACGAGCACTTCATTGCCAATTGGGAGCGTTAAACGCGTTTTAATAAGTGCTTTTTTTAAGCTTTTAATATGGTCAATATTGTGTTTTTTTATTTGCTGTAATTGGACTAGCTCAAATAATGTTTCAATAATTCGTTTTTTACTTTTTATATTGAGTGAGATGAAATCATCTTGCTCAAGAAAGTCAGGTGTTTTGTATATCTGCTCTGCAATGGTTGATTCGTTGCCAGTCAGCTTTTTCATGTACTCAATAAAAACAGTACTTCGAGATGGCGTAAAGCGTACCTCTTGAACCAGCTTTTTATTGTTATAAGTAGCCTGATTTAATTTTGAAAAAACAGTTGTTGGGATCATCCATGGCGAGTTGTTATTTGTTAACTGCTCTCCTATAACAAGCTCTATTAGTTGCGCAATATGAAACGCGCAGTTTTCATCAGCAAAATAGTAATCGAATTGCGCACCGAGTATTTCCCATAAATGATTAGCAATAAACTTTGTATCGTCATTTTTTAAGGCAAGCTTATATTCCCAAAGATCTCTGAGTTCTATTTCACCGTAATTATGTTGATGACGGTAAAATAATTGATCTGAAAACCCTGCTTTATAACCGCCAAACAAGCCTTTTGTTATATAAACTAGACCATTTTCGTTATCCGGTACATGAGCACCATAATTTATGCTGTAATCGAGTAATTTATTGTTTTTGGCCGATGACCGATTTAGTTTTAACAACAAATGCCCATAAAGTGATGCCGGATTACTCATATAACCAGATGCAAATATTAGGCTTATAGAATGTATAGGTTGCGCATCTCGCCATTGTTCTAGTTGAATACAGGAGGAGTTAGGCTGCGAAAATGTTAACCCTTGTTTTTTTAGCCAGGTGTATCGTGCAGGATATTTACATTGTGTTAGTGGGTCTTTGTTAAAGCTTTGTACTGTCGCTTTTAGCTCTTCAAAAGGACTTGTTGGTCCGCGAGAAGATATAAAAAATGATGTGTTTGTAATATAGCTTTCATTAAACGCGGGTTTTTTGTAATGGCCTAAACTTAACCACGTGGGATGTTGAGCTAATTGTTTTAATGTTACAGATGCTTGAAGATTAAATGAAGCAATAAAAAAGATAAAAATTATAAGAGAATAAATTTTCATAAATACCCAACGTGCTTGGGGTAGAAAAGGCTAAAAGGGCTAAAATTAGCCCTTTTATATATTATATTGCAGAACAGTTAGCTGAGAACTGGCTAGCAATATTGCTTTCAACAAGTGTATAAAGAGCCTGAGCATCGTTTACAGATGTTTGAGCAAAATCATTACGTATCGTTGAGATCATTTGAGAATGAGCTGAGCTATCACACCCACGTACATTTAACATTGCTGAGATGTACTCGCCTTCACCCTGTGCAATTTCTTGCTCTAGGATTGGGAATGTTTGTTGAATAAATTGTGCAGTTTTAACGTTTGCACCTTTACAGCTTTCTACAGATGAAACATTTGAAGAAACAGCAGTTGTACCTAAATCCCAAATAACATTTGAGATAGCAGCGGCTGTGCCATTATCAGGAAAAACCATTGCACCAATACCACATTGCTGCCATGGGTTAACATCTGCTTGCGCTGGGGTTACTACGAAAGTACTTGCTAATACTGCTGCAGCTAAACATCTTTTTATCATTATTAAATCCTTATTTATATGTCCCTTAAATGGGGCTTGAATTCTATAGATATCTTGGCTTTAGTGCAATAATACTTCTTATGAATTTAATGAAAAGTATATTTTGTTAAATTAAATGAGGGTAAGGCCTGATTTTAATCTGGCTTTACAGCATTAATTCGAAGATGTTTTTAAATCAATGGCTTTGTGATTCAACAAAACAAAATATTTAATTAGTAATATTGTTTAAAACTAACTGTTGACTCATTTTTACTGTATAATTTGCGACCCTTGATAATGTGGCCGCAGGTTATACAGCATGAATTTTAAATCTTTTAGTTTTGCCCCTGAACTTATTCAGGCGTTAGACGAACTTAATTACCACACCCTTACGCCCATTCAGCGTTCAGCTATTCCGGCTGTCCGTAAAGGTAAAGACGTTTTAGCAAGTGCCCAAACTGGTACTGGTAAAACGGCAGCGTTTGCTTTACCTATCATCCAAAAATTATTTGAATCAGAGCACAGCACAACGAATGCACCAAGTGCATTAGTACTTGCGCCAACTCGTGAGCTTGCAGAGCAAATAGCTAATAACTTTAAAGCTTACGCAAAACACACACCTTTAAAAGTAGTGAGCTTGTTTGGTGGTGTTAATACCGCAGGCCAAGCTAATTCACTAAAAGACGGTGTAGATGTTGTTGTTGCAACACCTGGGCGCTTACTTGATCATATCCGTTTAGGTAATTTAAGCCTTGCAAGCGTTAAACATTTAGTACTTGATGAAGCCGACCGTATGCTTGATATGGGCTTTATTGAAGATATGCAAAGTGTTATTAAAAGCTGTGACGAGCAGCGTCAAATTTTACTTTTCTCGGCTACGTTTCCAGCTGCGATTAAACAGTTTGCTTCTAAAGTATTAAAACAGCCTGAGATTGTGCGTGTTGATCAAACTAATAGCACAGCAAGTACCGTTCAGCACGTTGTGTACCCAGTAGAAGAGCGCCGTAAACAAGAGCTTCTTTCAGAGCTGATTGGTAAAAAGAACTGGCAGCAAGTACTTGTGTTTGTAAACATGAAAGAAACAGCCGATGAGCTTGTAAAAGAGCTTAACCTTGACGGTATTCCTGCCACTGTATGCCACGGCGATAAGTCGCAAGGTAACCGCCGACGTGCACTTCGTGAATTTAAAGAAGGCAAAGTACGTGTTTTAGTGGCAACCGAAGTGGCAGCACGTGGTATTGATATTGATGGCCTCCCACGTGTAATTAATATTGATTTACCGTGGCTTGCAGAAGATTACGTACACCGTATTGGCCGTACAGGTCGTGCTGGTAACCAAGGCCAAGCAATTTCATTTGTAAGCCGTGAAGAAGAAAATACTTTATTTGAAATCGAAGCGTTAATTGGTCAAAAAATTAAGCGTGTATATTTAGAGGGTTACGAAGTAAGTAACCGTGAAGTACTTATTGATAAAATTGGTAAAAAACCAGCGCATTTACGCCGTAGCCGTACTAATAAGCCTACAGGGCAAGCAACAGGCGAAGCACGTGCTGTAAATCGCTCGCGTATTTCAAATGTACGTAAAAGCTTAAAAGGCGCCAAGCTTACCCTTAAAAAGTAAGCTAAAACGCGAATTTTAATTAAAAAAAACCTGAGTTTACTCAGGTTTTTTTGTATTTAATGAAAGTGTTTTATCAATTATTTCAGCATAGGTGTACGCAGCTTGCTCTTGGTTTATATTAGCAATAATAGATAACCCAACCGGTAAGTTACTTACCTTGCCCACAGGGAGTGTTATATGTGTGCTTCCTGCTATTGCGGGCAAAGAGCTGCTGCTGCCTTTAAAATTATCACCGTTAATGAGGTCGGTTTTCCACGCTGGCGATACTGTTGGGGCAATAACGATATCTATATCATTATTTTTATATAAATTAGTAATTGCTGATTTAGCCAGTGCACGGTAGCGTGTTTTAACACGCTGGTATTTATCTTTATTTGTTAAATCAATTGCCAGCGATTGAGTAAGTATATCCTGTCCGAAGTAGGGCATTTCTGTTTCTTTATTTTGATTATTAAAGTTAATGAGTGCCTCTAAGCTTTTAGTTTTTACTTTTTTTGGTGTGTTAGATAAGTAATGATTTATTTCAACTTTAAAATCGTAAAGTAAAATGTAGTATTCATCAGCGAATAAAGTATCTAGATTGTCAGTTACCTCTATTTCAGTAACGGTATGCCCTGCTTGTTTAAGTGCATTTAATTGCTTTTTATAAAGCTGCTGAGTTTGAATGGTAAATTTATCACTTGGTAGCGCACCAATTTTGAGTGCTGATTTAGCCGTTAACTCTTTTGAATTTAAAACAAACTCATGTGTTGATACATCTTTTTTATCTTCGCCTTGTAATACTGCAAGCACAAGTAGCGCATCTTTTAGGGTATGAGCCATAGGCCCAACAGTGTCTTGGCTGCTTGAAAGGGGAATAACCCCATTGCGTGATACTTGGCCCATGCTTGGTTTTATAGCATATACACCGTTAACTGATGCGGGGCAGGTAATAGAGCCATCGGTTTCTGTGCCCAGTGCAATTGGTGCAAAGTTAAGTGCTACGGCCACTGCAGAGCCAGCACTAGAACCACACGGGTTTCTAGTTATATCGTGAGCATTATGTGTTTGTCCACCTACAGCGCTCCACCCAGAGGAAGAGTACGAAGATCGGAAATTGGCCCATTCACTCAAGTTTGCTTTACCTAAAATAATAGCACCCGCTTCTCGCAGTTTTTTAACTACAAAAGCATCTTTATTAGTAATATTGTTTTTTAAAGCCAAAGAGCCCGCTGTAGTCGGTAATTTACCTTTGGTCTCTATGTTATCTTTAAGCAGAACGGGTATACCGTGAAGTGGCCCGGCCCATTTAGAATTTGCATAGAGTAAATCTAAAGCTTTAGCCTGTTCAATAGCTGAGGGATCGATATTAATCACAGCGTTATATTGTGGGTTGAGTTTTTCTATTCGGTTTATATAAGCTTGTGTAATGTGTTGTGCATTTGTCGTTTTGTTTTTATAAGCTGCGTGAATTTGCTCTATAGTTTTTAAATTATTCGCTTTAGCACTAAATACACAAAGCACACAAATTAAAGAAATAATGGTTGTTTTGGTCATTCTATTAAGCCGCTAATTGTTATTTGTTATACATTTAGCACAAAAAAGCCTCACAAAGTGAGGCTTTTCGGTAAATAACTTAAAAACCCGGTTTAAGCGTTTTCTAACATTGAGAGTGCAACGGCTTCAGCCGCTTTAATACCATCAATGCCTGCAGATAAAATACCACCTGCGTAACCTGCGCCTTCACCTGCTGGGTATAAACCTGTTGTATTTATACTTTGGAAGCTTTTATCGCGTTTGATACTAATAGGCGATGATGTACGCGTTTCTACACCGGTTAATAAGCCATCGTTAGTTGAAAAACCACGAATTTGCTTATTAAATGCGGGTATGGCTTCGCGTATAGCATCGATAGCAAACTGCGGGAGTACTTTACCTAAATCGGTTAATTTAATCCCTGGTGTATATGAAGGCTCAACGCCGCCAATGTTACCCGATGGTTTGCCTTTTAAAAAATCACCGATAAGCTGAGCAGGGGCATCATAATTACTGCCGCCTAATGCATAAGCCTGCTCTTCTAATTTACGCTGTAAATCAATACCTGCAAGCGGGTGACCAGGGAAATCTTTTTCTGGGTTAATACCCACAACAATGGCGCTATTTGCGTTACGCTCACTGCGTGAATATTGGCTCATACCGTTAGTAACAACACGGCCTTCTTCAGAGGTTGCGGCTACTACAGTGCCCCCTGGGCACATACAAAAGCTGTAAACCGTGCGGCCATTATCACAATGATGAACGAGTTTGTAATCGGCTGAGCCTAAAATTGGGTTGCCTGCGTTATCTCCAAAGCGGCACTCGTCAATCATTGATTGTTTGTGCTCGATTCTAAAGCCAACAGAGAAGGGTTTAGCTTCTACATAAATACCTTTGTCGTGGATCATTTTAAAGGTATCACGAGCGCTGTGACCTACGGCAAGTACAACATGACGAGTATCTAGTTTTTCACCATTTGAAAGTGTTAAGCCGGTTACTTGTCCATCATCTAAATGAATGTCATCTACGCGTGTGCTAAAGCGTATTTCGCCGCCAAGCTCTATAATACGCGCGCGCATTTTTTCAATCATAGTAACAAGTTTAAACGTACCAATGTGCGGCTTACTTACATATAGAATTTCATCTGGTGCACCGGCTTCTACAAATTCGGTTATAACTTTACGACCATAATGTTTTGGATCTTTTACTTGGCTGTATAGTTTACCGTCTGAAAATGTACCTGCACCACCTTCACCAAACTGCACATTAGACTCAGTATTAAGTGTGCGTTTACGCCAAAAGCCAAAGGTGTCTTTTGTGCGTTCGCGTACTTCTTTACCACGCTCTAAAATAATCGGGTTAAAGCCCATTTGAGCAAGGACTAAACCCGCAAATAAACCACACGGACCAAAACCAATTACCACAGGGCGCTCGGTAATATTGGCAGGTGCTTGCGCTACAAATTTGTATGAAGTGTCGGGCGCCGGTTTTACGTGCTGATCTTTAGAGAATGTATTAAGGAGCGCTTCTTCGTTATCTACTTCAATATCAAGAGTGTAAATAAGTAAAATAGCTGTTTTTTTACGTGCGTCGTAGCCACGTTTAAACACATTATAGCTGTGCAATTGCTCAGGTTTTATTTTTAGTTTATCTACTATGGCTTGGCCTATAGCATCTTCGTTATGATCAAGCGGCAGCTTTATTTCGGTTAAACGTATCATTAGTATCTCTTTTAGGTGTCTTAGCGGGTTTATTTCCGCTCACAATAAGAAGTGTAGGGCACGTAATGGCTTTACATTGAGGGCGCATATACTACGTTAAATTGGCCAATTATGGCACTTATTTATTGTGTTTTTAGTGTGGTTGGGTATGATCCGCGCCTTAGATGATTAATTATTGGGTTTTAACTGTTATGGCGTTTGTAGTCACCGAAAACTGTATTAAATGCAAATACACAGATTGTGTGGCAGTGTGCCCTGCAGATGCCTTTTACGAAGGCCCTAACTTTTTAGCAATAAGCCCAATAGATTGTATTGATTGCGGCTTGTGTGTACCAGAGTGCCCAGCAGAGGCAATTTATCAAGAAGACGAACTTCCAGAAGATCAAAAAGAATTTACTGAACTTAACGCTGAGCTTGCTTTAGTTTGGCCGCGTATTGTTGAGGTAAAACCAGCCCCTGATGACGCAGACCAATGGAATGGTGTGGCTAATAAGCTTAAATTAATAGAAACCTAGCTTTTTAAATTAATCCTTTAATATTAATTAGTTAAAATATCCAATATTTTTAGTATCAAACTATTAACAAATGTACTGACTTAAATTACACTCCGTAGATAAGTTTACCTTTTTAGGGTAAATATCTCTAAATGGATGTTTATGCAGTACTTTATAACTATAAAAAAACACTTTAGTGTTTTGTTTGCACTTACTTTTGCACTTTTATTTACAACCCCACTATTAGCCGCTGAAAAAACACAGTATTCGCTGTCACATATCAGTACTAATATTACCGTTGATGGCGTACTTGACGAGCCACATTGGCAAAATGCCACATTAGTACCGATTGCGTTTCAAGATGAGCCTAACGAGAAGGGTATACCTCCTGTTAAAACCGACGCTTACATGTATGAAGATGGCAGCAACTTATATGTTGCATTTGTAGCCGAAGACCCACAGCCTAGCCAAATTACAGCGTCACTTCGTGATAGAGATACGCTTTGGCAAGACGACACGGTTATTTTAATTATTGATACCTTTAACGATGAGCGTTCAGCTTACGAATTTTATGTAAACCCATTAGGCGCGCAAGGTGATACTCGAATGAGTGACACCGATGGTTGGCAGTCAGACCCATCTTGGGACGCAATATGGGATAGCGCAGGTAAAATTACTGAGCAAGGCTTTGTAGTTGAAATACGCATACCTTTTAAAGCACTTCGATTTCCTGAAAATAAGCCCGATCTAACGTGGGGGTTTGCGGTGCTACGAAATTATCAGCGTGACGTGCTTTATCAACTTTCAAATATGGGTTTTGACCGAGATATAAAATGCAGCCTTTGTCAGTTTGATAAACTCCACGGTTTTAAAAACGTAAAAGCCAGTAAAAATTTACAATTAACGCCTACGCTTACAGCGCTTAGACATGATTCAAAGCCAACCTTACCTGGCAACTGGGATAACGGCGATATTAATACCGAAGCAGGACTAGATTTACGCTGGGGTGTTACTCAAGATGCGGTGATTAATGCGACAATTAATCCTGATTTTTCGCAAATAGAAAGTGATGCTTTAGAGCTTGATGTAAACACCACTTACTCGATATATTATGACGAAAAGCGACCGTTTTTTTTAGATGGGGCATCGTATTTTCAAAGTAGTTTATTTGAACTACTTTATACCCGCACTATTGCAGAGCCTGAGGTAGGAGCAAAACTGACTGGCAAAACGGATCAGCATAGCTATGCATTTATGTATGCAGATGACGATAACAGTAATATTTTATTACCTACAAACCAAGGCTCTGGTTTTGCTATTTTAGAGGAAAAAACTCACGCAGCAGCTGCCCGTTATCAATATGATATTGGCGAGCAAGGTACTATAGGGCTTAGTACTACTCATAGAGAAAGTGATGATTACTACAATACGGTGATCTCTGTTGATGGCAGTTACTGGTTTAATCAATCAGATACGCTTGCCTACCAAGTGGCAACGGCTGATTCTAAAAACTCAGCGTTTTTAACCAATAACTATAATTTAGCTAAAAATCAATCAGACGAAGCATACGCTATTGAATTCACAAGAGATAAGCGTGACTACAACGTGTCTGCGAGCTACGAAAATATCGGGGAAGATTATCGTACAGACCTAGGTTACCAAGAAAAAGTTGGTTACGAGAAGGTAGGCCTTGTAGGCGGACAAACTTGGTACAGCGACGAGTCAGGCTTATTAACGTCATGGTCTTACGAGGCAGACTGGAATAAAACATGGGCTCAAAATGGCGACTTACTTGAAGATGAATACCAAGGGTTTATAACATTAAAAGGCCAAAAACAGTCTATTTTTGAAATTGGCT
This sequence comes from Pseudoalteromonas sp. S3178, assembly GCF_005886985.1. Lineage (NCBI taxonomy): Bacteria > Pseudomonadati > Pseudomonadota > Gammaproteobacteria > Alteromonadales > Pseudoalteromonadaceae > Pseudoalteromonas > Pseudoalteromonas sp. S3178. The sequence goes on from NZ_PNCW01000019.1 coordinate 161,961, forward strand.
TACTTCATCGTTATGAGAATTATAACGATACTTTTTATAACCAAAACATTGGCTTTGTTTATACAGGCTTTAAACCTAAAAATAATATATGGCTTTCGTTTTATGGTGAATATGGTAGCCGTATAGATTACGCCAATGAGCAAATTGGTGACTCGTACGCTACGCAAACACAAGCTAAGTGGGATATAAACGATCACTGGCAGGTAGACGTTAAGCATAATTACAGTGTGTTAGATAACCCTCAAGGTGAGCGAGTATATACCGCTAACTTATTAGATTTTAGGCTTTATTATAAATTTAGTATGCGTTCAATGCTTAAACTAATTTTACAATTTGAAGATATTGATAGAAATGAAGACGCTTACTTTTATCAAGTAAGTCACATAAATAAAGATTATGGCAGCCAACTTGTTTATTCGTACAAAATAAATGCGCAAACCTTATTTTACTTAGGGTACTCAGATAAAAGTTATCAAGACGACTCGCTAAAGCATGTTGAGCGTGATCAGCGCACATTTTTTACAAAAGTAAGTTATGCGTGGCAACTTTAAGCTTTAGTATTGTTAATTCATAATGACTGTTAATCAAATTGCTAAAAACTTGATGACGAGATAGTGAGAATAATTTATACATAATACTTAACAATTGGTTTATTTTTATTCACTACGCTCTATAATTAGTTAATGATCAAGCAATAATTTACTTCTTTATTATTGCTGGCCTTACAAATACTCATTAATAAGTATTGTATTATCGCTTGCTTAGTACTAAATGCAGGCGATATAATCACCTTTTAGTAACGGATTTGTAGGAGAAGTAATTTAGATGGATTTTTTTGATGAGTAAATTGAAGCCTGTTGGATTTATAATTTTAGTTTTAATCTTATTTTGCTTTTGCATAAATATAGAACTGACAAATCAAATTAATCGCATCAACCTATTTCACTCTGATATTGATATACGTAGTTTCGAAATAGCGAACACCTCGTTAAATATGGCCCCTTGGTATAATCCTATTATTAATGGCCATTACATAATAGAAGACTCTTCGGTAAATTATCTCCTTATAAAAACAACGGACACCGAATTTTTAGCGGCGAATGCTCAAAAACTAGTGCTGATGACATTAGCGTCACCTATTAATTTTTTAATTGTTTGTATTTTGCTATTTGGTTGTGGAGCTTACCTTCGCAGAGAGAGAAGAAAACGCCAATATAAAAACCAAATAGCTCAATTAAACCTTCAAGCAAACACGTTACTTAATGCCTTTAATTTAAATGTTAAACCAGCAGAAAACCCTTCAGGAGTGAGTAGTTTAAGCCAGTCAATCACTAGCTTAAATACACATGTTGCTAACTATTTAAAGCAAACCCAAACGAGCATCTGCCAAGATAAGCTTACTTTACTCATTGATCGTCACGCTTATATAGAACATATCGACAGACAAATTAACCACACATCAAAAGAAGAGCTCAAATGCGCACTTTTATTTATTGATTTAGATGGTTTTAAACAAGTTAATGACTCTTTTGGGCATAGTTTTGGCGATGAAATATTAGTACAAGTAGCGAGCCGATTAGCAAACGTTTTACGCCACCATAAATTAAGTAATATAAATACTGCAAACCAATTAGAGCAAAATTTATCTCGCTTAGGAGGAGATGAATTTTCTATTTTTATAGAGTCACTAGATGAAAGTGATAGAGTTGTAGAAATTGCTAAGCATGTTTTAAGTGAGCTTGAAAAAGATTTTGTACTGGGAAATAAAATAGTAAAAATTAGCGCAAGTATTGGTATTGCTACATATCCAGAAAGCGCATCAACCCCTCAGGCTTTATTACAACTTGCCGATGTTGCAATGTACCGAGCTAAAAGTGATGGTAAGGGTATATTTAAAGTTTACTCGCCTGAAATGGGTAACAAAATGCGTCGCTACCACTATCTATTGGAAGAGTTGCGGTTAGCTGTTGCGTGTAAAGATTTTTATTTATCTTTTCAGCCTATTGTGCACGTAGAAGATTGCATGATTGATTACTTTGAGGCGCTTACTCGCTGGGATCATCCCGTAGAGGGAATGATTTCACCTACTGAATTTATTCCAATAGCTGAAGAGTCTAATTTAATATTAGAGTTAGGCGATTGGATTATGCTTGAGTCGTGTAGACAAATGGCTGCTTGGCATAATGCTGGTATGCGTAAAGTTAAAATATCGGTTAATGTATCGGGTGTGCAACTTAAGCACCGGGATATTTATGACTGGATCATGAAAAAGCTGAAAAAAACCGGCTTGCCAGCAACATCGTTAATGCTCGAAATAACAGAATCTACCTTTATTAAAGCAAGCCCTAGAATAATTGAAGAATTAGGACGCTTACGCGCTGAAGGGATCACGATTGCTATTGATGACTTTGGTACCGGCTTTAGCTCATTAAGTACACTTGCTGACTTACCCATTGATGTAATTAAAATAGATCGCTCATTTATAACTCAGGCTAATAAAAGTCAAAAGTATAATGATATTTTAAATACAATTAGTGAACTTGGACAAAAGTTAGGGCTTAAAATTGTCGCAGAAGGTGTAGAAGAAATCGCACAATTTGAGTTAGTTAAAAAAATAGGTGTGAGTTCAGTGCAAGGTTATTTAGTTAGCCGACCCGAGACATCTATAAACGTTGGAAACAAAATATTACGTAATAATAATAGTAACTTATCTGCTTCAGGAACCAGTGCTTGGGATATTATTAGTTAGAGAGTAAAGAATTAATAAAAAATGCCACCCAATATAGGGTGGCATTTTTGTATCTATATAGCCTAGGTTCTGATAAAAATATTTTCTAGTTAGAGCCCAGGGCTATAACGATAATTAAAGGTCGAATGTACGAGACACTGCAAGCACAATACGCTCATCTGCATAATCGTAATCTAAGCTTGTGTTTTCTGCAGCAACTTCAATACCAAAACCTTCGTAGCTTGTTTGATATGCTAAACGGTAATGTTTGTATGATTTCTTTTGATTTACATCCCATGCCCATTTTTCGCCATCAAGCGAGTTAGAAATATCAAAGCTTGCACGAATAGCGTGGTTAGGCGCTAGTTCATAGGTATGTGCAACCATAGATATTACATGGCCTGCGCCAGTTCCAAAGTAATCCCAGCTGTACCAAAAGTTAAGCTCAGTTTGGCCGTATTCACTTGCGTAACCAAATTTAGTGTAAGCTTCGGCGTAGTTGCCATCGCTGTTATTACCTTGGTACGTGTAATACGCAATACCGTAATCAACACTTACTTCATCATTTAACTGCACATAACGCCCTAGGTATGCATCAAGTTCAAAATCAGTATCATCACCAAAGTCTACATTTGAAGCCCAAACACCTGCGTAAACACCGTTATCGAAAGCGTAATCAAGACTTCCTTGAATTGCAGGGTCGTTATCTGTTTGGCTTACACCGTTAAAGGTGTAATCAGATGCTGCAGTGATTGTTGTTGACCAATCTGCCGCAGCTGTTGTTGATAAGAGTGCGAATGGTACTGCTATTGCTAGTTGTTTTAATTTATTATTCATTGTTGATCCCTAATGTACAGTTTCTATTTTTGTATAATCAATTTTATTATCTTTTGGTGAGCTATCTATGTTCTTAACTGTTTTAAACTTGCTGTAACCAATAAAACCAGCACAGATAAAGAATAAGCCAATAACTAATGCGCCTACCCACTGAATTTGTAAAAATTCTAATTTAAACAATAGTGTAAGTAGTGATAGAGCAACAATATTACCTATCATGTATTTCATTTTTCCAAAACGCTTTACGGTAAAGTTTAGGTTATCTGTATATAAACGCACTAGTGAATCGAGAGAGTTAATTACAAATATGATACCTACAAATACCATCGCAAAGTTTTTAATACCTTGAGTTGGGATGCCCGCATCGTGGTAGTGATAAAGTACGCTAAACCAAATCGCAATAGGAATAGAAGGGAAAATCAACATCGCACCTAATACTTGGTAAGTTTTAAGTCCACCAACAAAGCGTGATGTAAATTGACCAATCATTATGCTCCACGCAAACCACCAGAATAAGTAAAACTCATGGTAATCATTAAGCGGTAAAACAAATTCATTAATGTTGGCAAAGTAAGTACCAATAGAGCCTAAGTTATCTGTAAATGCTGACATTTGACTATCACCAATAACAAATGCGCCAGCCCACATAAAGGCGATTAAAGCTAAAAATAACCACGTAGTAGAAATACTTAAAATACGTACATATTTAATATCAGTACTTGAGTAAACCGCAAAACAGATAGCCGCAAACACAATTAAATAAAACTCAGAAACTATACTTGTTCCATCACCAAACTCGGGTAAATACCACGGTAGATTTGAAAGCAATAAATAAGCAGTAAACGCACATGTACCAATAATTACTACATTATTGATAAATTTAACCCAAGGAATTTCAAAAAATTTAACTTTAGGTTCTATTACACAGAAATAAAAACACGTAAGAAAGTAAAATCCCCAGATCAAAAATCCCCAGTAACCAAACTCAATGGCCAGTGGATTTGCAAACGCGTATTCTGGGCTTGCTTTTATGTCTGCATAACCTGCAAACTCAGTTAAAGGAAACATAATAAGGCCAACATCAAGGCCTGATGTAAATAATATTGCTATAAACGTAAAGGTGCGAACTGGTGTTACGCCAACAACGCGAACATTACCCCATTTTATTAAAATGGTGATAATGGCAAGTAAGGTAAAAATGATGCCTGCATTAAGCCAAATAGTCATTGTTACCCTCCCAAAATGAATATATAGAATTCATAAGCACTCCGTATTTTATTGTTTTATTCTCGCATTAACACAACATAACCTATTTACATCGTGTGCCACTGCAAGGCACGCTGTGGTTTAACCCGACGAGGCTAAACCAAGCATGTGGCTAAAGTTAAATCTCCGTACTACGTTGTGTTTGTTGCCAATTAGTTGGTATGGCAACACTCACATCCGATTTCTGTAGTGGACTTTTACCTAAAATTAAATCAGCTGCTTTTTCAGCAACCATAATCGTAGGTGCATTAAGGTTTCCGTTAGGAACGGTTGGAAAAATAGATGAGTCAACAACACGTAAGCCTTTTATACCGTGCACTTGGGTATTAGAGTTAACAACGGCCATTGCATCTTCACCCATTTTGCATGAGCAAGAAGGGTGATAAGCGCTTTCTACGGCTTGGCGTACAAAAGCATCTATTTCTTCGTCTGTTTGAATATGTTTACCTGGTTGAATTTCTTCATCACGGTAATCATCAAAGGCACTTTGCTCAATAATGTCACGAGTTAAACGCACGCATGCTCTAAAGCCTTCAATGTCGTCTTTGTGCTGTAAGTAATTAAACAAAATTTGTGGCGGTTGCTCAGGGTTAGCTGATTGAATAGTAACGCTACCGCGACTTTTTGGTTTGTTATGACCTACGTGAACTTGAAAACCATGACCTGCAAATGCACTACGACCATCGTATCGCATAGCGGCTGGTAAAAAGTGATACTGAATATCAGGCCATTCAACTCCAGGCTTTGAGCGGATAAATGCACATGACTCAAAGTGGTTAGTAGCGCCTAAACCTTTACGAGTAAATAACCATTTAGCGCCTATTAAGCCCTTGGAAATAAGGCCCAATTTGCCGTTTAGTGTAATTGGCTGCTTACATTTGTATTGAAAGTAAAATTCAAGATGATCTTGTAAGTTTTGACCCACACCCGGTAAGTGGTGTTTAACTTCAACCCCTGCTTTTTCAAGGATGTCTTTATCGCCAATACCAGATAGCTGTAATATATGCGGAGAGCCAATAGGGCCTGCACTTAAAACAACATCTTTTGCTGCATGTGCTGTTTGAACATTACCGTTTACTTTGTACTCGATGCCTGTGGCTTTTTTACCGTCAAGAATAACCTTTTGAGCAAGTGCGCCGGTAATTACAGTTAAATTACTACGCGATTTTACAGGGTCTAAATATTCACGAGAAGCCGAGCTGCGTACACCGTCTTTAACGGTCATGTGCATTGGGCCAAATCCTTCTTGCTGTAACGCGTTATAATCATCTGTACTAGCATAACCAGCTTCTACACCGGCTTTTATAAATGTGGTGTACAACGGATTTTGCATTTCGTTACCGTTATTAACGCCAAGTGGGCCTTTACCACCTCGGTATGTGTTTTCACCAAGGTAAAAGCTTTCCGCTTTTTGAAAATACGGTAAACACGATTGGTAGTCCCAACCATTAGCACCATGCTGTTGCCACTCATCAAAGTCTTTAGCGTGGCCGCGTACATACACCATGCCATTAATCGATGACGAGCCACCGAGTACCTTACCGCGAGGGCAATGCATTTCACGGTTATCTAAATGTGGCTCTGGTTGAGTATGAAATTGCCATGCGTACTTATCGGTATTCATAGGAATAGAAAGCGCAGTTGGCATTTTTATAAAAATACTTTTATCACTGCCGCCGGTTTCAAGCAGTAACACGCGATTGCTTGAATCTTCAGATAATCGGTTAGCTAAAACACAACCCGCAGATCCCGCACCAACAATAATATAGTCGTAATGATTACTCATAGTAGGGCGCCTTAAAATGGGCTTTCTATGTCGGCCATACCAACATAAATAGACTTAGTTTGCGTGTAATGATCAAGTGTTTCGATTCCGTTTTCACGGCCAATACCAGATTGCTTATAACCACCAACAGGCATTTCAGCAGGTGAGTTACCATAGGCATTAATCCAACAAATCCCCGCTTCTAATTGATGAATAACACGGTGTGCGCGTTTAATATCGCTTGTAAATACGCCCGCAGCTAAGCCTAGGTGAGTGCCATTGGCACGTGCAATTACGTCGTCTTCGTCTTCAAAAACAAGTACGCTCATTACTGGGCCAAATATTTCTTCTTTAACGATAGTCATTTCATCGTTGCAATCAATGAACACGGTAGGTGCAACAAAGTAGCCATTAGGCGCAGATTCTGGTGAAAGCGTTGTACCACCAGTTAAAAGCGTTGCACCTTCTTCAATACCTTTATTAACGTAGCTCATTACTAGTTCTTGATGTTTTTTAGAAATAAGCGCACCAAAGTTAGTGTTTAAATCTTGCGGATCGCCAGCAATGATATTTTGCTCTGTACGCGTTTTAAGCTCATCAATAAATTGCTGATATATATTTTTATGAACATAAATACGGGTACAGTTAGTGCAAATTTCGCCTTGCGTATAAAAGTTACCTAACATAGCTGCTCTAACTGCTTGCTCAATATTGGCATCATCAAATACAACTAGGGGTGATTTACCACCAAGCTCCATTGTCACGTCTTTTAATGTACCCGCAGCGCTTGCAACTACTTTTTTACCTGTACCCACTTCACCCGTAAACGACACTTTGTCAATTTCGCTGTGCGACGTTAACCATTGACCTACATCGCCAGCACCTTGTACAACGTTAAATACGCCAGCAGGTACACCTGCTTCAACAAATACTTCGGCCAGTTTAATAGCGCCTAGTGGTGTTTCTTCAGATGGTTTAAAAATAAATGCGTTGCCAGCTGCAAGGGCAGGGCCTGATTTCCAACATGCTATTTGTAGCGGGTAGTTCCACGCACCAATACCGGCACAAATACCTAATGGTTCTTTGCGCGTGTAGTAAAAGTCATCACCTACCATTTGTTGCTGACCCACTTGTGCAGGGGCTAGGCCTGCAAAGTATTCGATTACATCAGCGCCGGTTTCTATATCAACACAGTTTGCTTCTTGCATTGGTTTGCCGGTATCAAGCACTTCTATTAAGGCTAGTTCATCGTTTCGCTGGCGAAGTATTGCGACTGCTTTTAATAAAATACGGCTGCGTTCAATAGGTGTCATTTTAGACCACTGTGCAAAACCTTGTTTTGCACTTTCAATGGCTGCGTTTTGAACAAATTCATCGGCAACTTCTACGCTATAAATAACTTCCCCTGTTGCAGGGTTAGTTACATCAAAAGTTTCACCGCTTTGGTTAGCAAGAAAATGGCCATTAATAAAGTTTTGATAGACTGGTGTGCTCACGCTAGGCTCCATATTGCTTGATGAGTGAATTTACATAGCTTTTTGCTAAAGTTTCACTGTGTTTAAACTGGTTTTCGTCGGATTTACTCAGTACTGTTCTTAACCATAGGCCATCGATCATGGCGGCGCTAAGTTCAGCAGCTTGTTTTGCTTGCTCAATAGGCATTAATTGCTTAAATGAAAATGCTAAATTACTTTGCAAGCGTTTACTGTTTACATTTTGCAGTCGGTGAAGCTCTTCGTCGTGCATTGATTGCGCCCAAAAGCTCAACCATGTCTTGGTGGTATCACTGCGCTGCTGCACAAGCGCAAAGTTAGCTTCAACAATAAACATAAGGCGCTGTGTAGCGCTGGTGTTATGGCTAACTTTTTCAATAAGGCCTTTTTTAAGATTAGAAAGCAAATAACGAACCGTCGCTTCTATTAAACCCTGCTTACCACCAAAATAATGACTAATAATGCCTGACGATAAACCTGCATTTTTACTAATGCTGTTTATAGTGGTTGCTTGTAATCCACGCATCGCCACTGACTCAATTGTCGCGTCAATTAACTGTTGACGCCTGACAGGTTCCATTCCAACTTTAGGCATAATTTTTATTAATTGAACGTTCAATAAAGATAAGCTTAAGGTAATAGGTCTAATAATTCAAGGGTGAAGTAAACCTTGAGATACCAAAATGTAGATGAATTATTAACAAATGAGACTAGCTTTTGTAAGAAAGAGGATATTTAACTGTGGTGGTTAATTTGTTTTAAAACAATAGGTTATGCTATTTATTGGGTTTTTCATTAACTGTACTGTTTTCTTTACTGCTTTATGCTAATAAAAGTAATAATAAAATATTTAGTGCGGTAATAATTAGAGTACTAATAGTATTTTTTTAAACCAATGACATAAATACAACCTAATTGCTTAGTACTCTAATAACTAACGGGTGGCAAATATGAGGAGATTTATCTTTCATCGAGCACACCTTTAAATAAAAGTGGATAGCGCCTGAGACGATTGCCTATATAATCGTCAGCTAAAATTTGATCGCATATAAAATTTACGTCATCACTGGCTTCAAATACCCAATCAAAACGTTCAATAGCGAGTAAAAAACCGCGCTTTAAGTGACGCTGATTACGATAATATTCTAAATTTTTACGGATGATGGCGAGTTTAGCGGGATCAGATTTAAGCGCAGCTATAACCTGATTTATAAACGAGGTATTGAGTTTACTGTCGCTACGCTTTCTAACTTTTCTAGGGTACATTATTCCTCGTTAGCAATATTAACAATTTTCTTTAAAAAATCGTCTTTGTGTTTGTCGTGTTCGTAATCTAGGTGGTAAGCGTTATGAAAACCAAAACGAAGAATTACACCGCTGCCTTGTAAATATATAGTATAACCGTCTATATCAGAATAAGCGGTAATACCTTGATAATGCTTACCTTCATTAGTTGCTTCTCCACGTTTTTGAATACGCTCGTATACTGCTAAAATTTGTTTATTATCGAGTTCGTTTTTCATATTTCACCTTTAAAAGTTAAATAGATTTACGTTATTGATATGCGGCTCGATCACCTAAAAAACAATGCTTAATTATGTGTAAATTTACTTTGTATTTTTGCATTTATAAACTATGCTCAGCGCTCATTTTTAGTTGAGCTTTTACTATGATAGACAAGGCGTTACTACTTAAAACACGAGAGTTATCTGATCAATTAATAGCGTTACAAACGCCTATCAGAATACTCGATGCTATTAATTGGGATAAACAAATAAAAGAAGAGTTTTTTAGACAAAAATGTCAAAAAAACCCTTTAATTGATCGTGCTTATTACCAGCAACGCGATTTAGGGTTTGTACCTAGTGAATTACGCCAAGCGTTTTCTACACTTAATAGAAATATTATAAATCAGCTAGGGCAGTTAAATCCTATTTCGCAATATATGGGTAAAATGTGTAGCGAATATAAAACGGTTCTAAGTATGCTGGAATACAGAGGCACACCTGAATTTCATGATTTATCAGTAGAGCTATTTGGTCACCCAAAAGATCTATTTCATGCAGGTGAACCCTCACTGTTCGAACTTGCAAATATGCTAGAAAAACCACTGCAAAATTTGTTAGTTGCCGATATTTTACCTGATGATCCTAAAAATATTGATGCGGTGGATGCCGTACGTATTTTGTCTGAGCAAGTTAATAGTAGTATGGCAGGTATTAATGTAGAAGTGATGCTTAGCGACGGCATTGTAAGTGATGCTGCAGCCGGTGCTAATAACATTAAACTAAATCAAGACGTTAAATTTTCTCAGCGCGAGCTTGATATATTAGAAGTTCACGAAGGCTGGATACACGTAGGTACGACGCAAAACGGGCTAGCTCAGCCTTATTTAACCTGTTTAAGTAAAGGCACTCCAAGTTCTACAGTAACCCAAGAGGGGTTAGCTGTCTTAACAGAAATAATTACTCTTAAATCAACACCTAGGCGTTTATCAAAATTAGTTAACCGTATTCAAGCGGTTACCAAGGTGATAGATGGGGCTGAGTTTGTAGACATATATAGAGATTATGTGGCGCAAGGGCTTTCAAAAGATGACAGCTACACATTAGCGCAACGGGTATTTAGAGGCAGTACAGCAACTGGATTACCATTTACAAAAGATATTGCCTACATTAAAGGTTTTGTTTTGGTGTATAACTTAATTCGCGTAGCTATTCAGCTAGGGCGTATTGATCAGCTGCCATTATTATTAGTCGGAAAAATCTCAATTGATGATTTTAGACTCATATCGCAACTGCATGATTTAGGTGTAATTGAGGACCCTAAATTTGTGCCTCCGCACTTCAAAGATTTACGTGGTTTAGCAACGTGGCTCAGCTTTGGTCGTTTTATAGGTGATTTGTCGTTTGAGCAGCTAGAAAACGACTACAAGCCGTTATTTTTGTAAAAGGAGCGTTAGCTCCTTTTTATTGCTTCAGAGGTAGAGCTACATTTATATCGATTGCAGAAAATATAAAAAAACGCAGTTGGAATGAGCAACTGCGTTTAAGTATATAGTTACAAGCCAACGTAACTATAGTTGAGGAAATTTAACCAATTAGCCAGTTAATACTTGGCTGTGTACTTGCTCGTTTAATACAACAACTTCAGCTCGTTTGAAAAAGTTAAAGTCGGTTGCTGTAGCCAGTGTGTATGCGCCCATCATACGGCTGATAATTAAATCGCCGTTGTTTAATTTTGGTAACATAATCGAGTCACTCACTACGTCTATGCTGTCGCACGTTGGGCCAGCAAGTACAGATTCAAAACGCTCGCCATCTTGTTTAGCACTGTCGATAGGGTATGCTGCTTCGTCAAACATTAAGCCGCTGAAAGAGCCGTAAATACCGTCATCTAAGTAATACCACGTTTTACCTTCGCGCTGCGCTTGGCCCATAACTGAGGCTACGCTAGTTACGCTATTTGCTACAATAAAACGACCCGGCTCTGCAATAATTTGCATTGTTTCAGGTAATTGCGCTAAAGCTACGTTTATTGGTGCACAAAAAACGTCAATTGGTAGTACATCTGCGCTGTATGGCACAGGGAAACCACCACCAATATCGAGTGTGCTAAGTGCTGGTAAGCCAAGCTCACTGACTTTGGTAATTACTTTTGCACACGCATTAATCGCTTCAACGTATTTAGTTGGGTTTGGTGATTGTGAGCCAACATGAAACGATAACCCTTTTATACGAATACCTAGTTGCTGTGCGTAGCTAATAATGTCAATTGCAGCGTCAGGGCTGCAGCCAAACTTTTTAGATAAATCTGCAAATGCATCTTTATTACGAAAGCTTAAGCGCACTAATATTTCAGCTTGATCTTTGTAGGCAATAAACTTTTCAAGCTCGTTTATGTTATCAACAACAAACACAGTGCAACCATACGCTAGCGCATCGCGAATATCACTGTCGCGCTTAATAGGGTGAGTATGAATAGTACGCTCACTTGGCACACCTTGGCTTGCCACTAAATCAACTTCACCACTTGTTGCTAAATCAAAGCTTGCGCCTTCTTCAAGCAAAGTGCGTACAACAGCAGCTAAAGGTAGTGGTTTTAATGCAAAGTGTAAAACAACGCCTGGTAGTGCATTTTTAAGCGCGTGGTATTGGCGACGAATAGCTTCGCAGTCCAGGACCATAAGTGGTGCGCCAAATTGTGCAGCAAGTTGTTCAATGTGCGTGTTGGTCGGTTGTACATAATCAAATGCTTGATTTGCAGCAACCGCTGCTGCAGGTACTTTAGTTACGGTGTCTTTTAGTTGAGTTGATAAAGCCATTATATTTTCCGAGTCAATTAAGCAACCGCTCGGGTTATGGTTTATCCACGAGTCGGTTGAGTGAGATCAATAGTGCTTACGCACAGTCAAATTCACTCTTGGATAGTTGCTCTATCGCCTTGCTACAAACAGGGTTTGTAATGTACTCGGATTGGCTATCATCAAGAAGCGGCGAGATAATAAAACGAGTTTTTAATCAGTGCAATAAAAATTTTAATAAAAATAAAATTATTTTATTATCTATAAATATCAGTGGGTTAGGTTGATTTAAATTACTTATCTTGACGATTAATTTTACTAATCTTTGGAGGGGTAACGAACATTTGCTTGTTAGCAAGCATGATTCCACTCGAGGTGTCAGCGCTATAAGAGTGCTGTGGTTGCTGGCGTAGATAATTATAAATTGCCGGGGATTTCATCAAGTGATTTAAGGCTTGAATGACTTTATTGCCCTGCGAAGTTTTACTACATGCAAAGTAGCCATTAACATACTCTGGGTATTCAGCTATTTCTCGACTGCCTATTTTTTTTAACTGCTTGTCGCTAAATGTTTCTTGAATATTTATTTCATAATCAATAATCATATCGATTCTATTATGTATAAGTAAGTTTGGTAGTTGAGAGCTTGTATCTTCACTGCTAATTGATGCAATTTGGTCTTTATATTTTTTTAATATGGGCTCAAGTTCTTTATAGCTAGTGCCTGAATCAATACCTAAGGTGTGGTTTTTCTCAAGTAACTCTGAAACAGAAACTCGTTTGGGGAGATTGTCCAAAAAGCTTTTAAATGCATAAACTTTTCTTTGCTCATAAACCGTTGTAGGGAGCTCTGAAAATATAATATGCTGTTCGCGCTCTGGTGTTTTAATTAAGTCGTAGCTGCAAACGGGTTCGTTAGTTGTAAGGCGCTTAATAAGGCGCGCTTGGTTGGTCCACTGTAACTTAGTAGTAAAAGCATGGCTTAAAAGGCGATTAAATGTTTCATCTGAATTTAAAAACCCATCAGAAGCGGCATTAGCCCGAGAGAGTAATGTAATAGGCTCATCTGCAACACTCATTTTTGATACGAGCAACAGGAGAATAATTAGAGAGGTTTTAAATATAGTCGTCATGGCTCTTAGTGTAATTGTTCTAGAATAAAATTGTCATAAAAAAAGCCCAAAAGGGCTTTTTTTACGTTGAAAACTTAACCACCGCGAGTATTAGCGTGCGTTGGTACTTTCAAATATTTTATCAGCTGAAGCTGCAACAAAACCAGTGTAAAGCTCGCCATCGGCCTTAGGGTATCTAATGGCAAATTCATAAAAACAACTAGGGATGCGCAGCTCGCCATCGCTAAAGTTAACGGCGTAATCATCAGCAAGCGTCGATGATTGCTCTAATAGCACTTCTGGTGAGCCTTTAACTTCGCCGCCTGATGTATTAAGCGTAAAGCCTGCGTCTTTAAGCGCTTGGTTAACATCGTGAATGTTATCAAACTTGGCAAGCATATTAATATTTACAGTAAAGTGATTGGCACGATAGCCCCAAGCCGACATCCACGCCGCATATTCGCTTTCTGCTAATAACTGTTTATAGGTTTCACCGCTTACTTGCCAATGTGTACCTGAATATAAGAAGTTTTCAGCGGTAACTGCGCTTTCATCGATTTGATTTACCATATCGGTAACAATAGCTTGCAACTCTGGTGAGCACTTTTCTACTAATAACTCAGAAATAAATACTTTAGGTTGATTTGGATCGCTGTGCTCGTAGTGTTTAGCGTATAGCTTTTTAGCTTCAAAGTGGTATTCGCCGCACTCTGTATAACCTAGCGCTAAAAAGTGTGCAGCTAGTTTTTCAAGGCCTACTTTTTCAATATTAAACGTACGTAGCGCAATATGATCGTTAATTATGTCGTCTTTTTGAGTTGAACCTAAAAGGTCATGAATTTTATCTGCCGATGGCGTAACGGCTAAATAGTTATCCCATAGGTTTTCAAATAATGTATTTACGTTGGTATGCATGTTAAATCCTTAAAAATGGGTATTATTCTATTACTAAGCCAGGTGCTAAAGTTTGCGGTAAATTCACTTTGTCTGATTCAACCGACGCAACAGGGTAAGCGCAGTAATCTGCCGCATAATAAGCGCTAGCACGGTGATTGCCACTTGCACCAATACCACCAAACGGCGCAGCACTAGAGGCACCTGTAATAGGGCGGTTCCAATTTACAATGCCAGCACGAATACGCTTTAAAAAGTGGCTGTAATCATCTTCGTTATCGCTAAGTAAGCCTGCTGATAAACCAAAGCTGGTGTTGTTAGCCTCTGCTATTGCGCTGTCAAAGTTGTTGTAGCGGTAAACTTTTATAAGCGGGCCAAAGTGTTCTTCATCTGGCATGTTAGCGATATTTGTAACATCAATAATACCTGGGCTTACAAAGCCTGTGCCTGCTTTTAGCTGCTTAAGCTCAACGATTATTTCGCCGCCGCTTTCAACTAGTTCATTTTGCGCAGTAACCATACCAAGGGCTGCTTTTTCGCTTATCATTGCACCCATAAATGGCTGGTCAGTTGCAAAACTGTCGTCAACGACAATATTTTTAGTCGCGCTAATAAGTTTTTCTAAAATGGCATCGCCATTGGTTGAATTCTCAATAAACACGCGGCGTGCACAAGTACAGCGCTGGCCAGAAGTAATAAAGCCAGATTGAATAATATCGTGTACTGCAGCGCTTACATCGGCAACATCTTTAACTATTAATGGGTTATTCCCGCCCATTTCAAGCGCTAAAATCTTACCTGGGTGGCCGGCAAACTGCTTATGTAGTAAATGGCCAGTGTTTGAGCTGCCGGTAAAAAATAAGCCGTCTATGTCTTTATGTGAAGCAAGTGCTTTACCTGTTTCTACTTCACCTTGCACTAGGTTAATGATACCCGCTGGTAATCCTGCTTTTAACCAAAGTGCTAAAGTAAATTCAGCAACGTGAGGTGTAAGCTCAGATGGTTTAAATACCACGGTGTTACCCGCTAAAATGGCAGGTACTATATGGCCGTTTGGTAAATGCCCTGGGAAGTTGTAAGGGCCAAATATAGCTACAACGCCGTGTGGTTTATGGCGTATAAATGCTTTTGCTCCTGGCATTGGGTTTTCTGTGGTGCCGGTACGCTCATTATAGGCTTTGATAGAAATGGCCACTTTACCTGTCATAGCGCCTACTTCTGTGCGTGTTTCCCAAAGAGGCTTGCCAGTTTCACGCGCTATAATGGCTGCAAATTCTTCGCTGTGCTCTTTTAATTGCACTACAAAGTTTTCAAGTATGGTAATACGCGACTCAATTGGCGTATCTGCCCATTGTACTTGTGCGGCTCTAGCTGCATTAATTGCAGAATCTACTTGCTCGGCATTTGCGCCATTGCCTTGCCACACAATTTCGCCGTTACTTGGGTTAACAGAGTTAAAAGCGGGGCCTTGGCCTGTATGCCATTGGTTATTTATAAGGTGTGTGTTCATATTTGTTTTACAGGCGGAAAAAACGCGCTGCATCTCCTTGTGATAAATTAAGGGCATCAGCCACTTCTTGGCTTATTACTAATGTGTGTTTTGCATGATTGTAGTGAGCGTGCTGGGTAAATGCAGCTCTAAACCCACTTACACCTTGGTTGCAAACGGCAAGTGTATCTGAGCTGTGCTGGCTAATATGTTCCAGCTCGCCAATTGTAATAGGGCATACTTGAGACTCACGAATACTGCGAATATTACCAAGCTTTGCTTCTACCGTTGGGCCTGCATCAAACAAATCTACGTAGCCTCGATGCTCAAAACCTTCTTTTTCAAGTAGTTTGAGCGCCGGTTTTGTTTTGTCATGCACATGACCTATAACTGCTTGGGCTTTTTTACTTAGTAAGTTTACGTAAATAGGGTATTTAGGCATTAACTCACTAATAAACACTTTATCGCCAAGCCCCACTAAGTGATCAGCCTGAGGAAACTCAATACTAAAAAAGTGCTCTTGCAACCACTGCCAAAACGGTGAATGGCCATCTTCGTCGCTTACGCCGCGCATTTCAGCAATCACGGTATCGGCAAAACGTTCGCTGTGCTGCGCCATAAATAAAAAGCGTGAGCGTGATAAAAAGCGGCCAGTTAAACCTTTGCGGCTGTTTTCGCGCAAAAACAAAGTACATATTTCAGAGCATCCGGTGTAATCGTTACACATGCTTAAAATATCAACGGTGTTATAAACATTAAGTGTAGGCGAGTGGTGTACTGTTTTACCTAAATGGTAATGGTACAAAGGCACAGATAAACCAACAGCGGCTTCAATGGCGGTAGTACCAATTACTTCACCTGTTTTGCTATCTTCTAAAACAAATAAGTAGCTTTCATCGAGTGGCTGATTGATATTTTTAGCAAAGCTTTTTTCGGCGCGATCTATTTTTTCTTTTAATTGCTCATCATCTACAGGCAGTGAGGTAAAGCCATGGCCTGACTCGATTGCAATTTGCTTAAGTGCAGCAAAATCTGCAGTGGTAATAGGACGTAATACTTGCATTTATTACTTGCTCCAACAGCGCGCCCTAGGGCGCGCCTTCTTAAATTAGCCGTTTACTACGTCGCTTACTGCTTTTTCAAAGCGTGCTAGGCCTTCTTTAATGTCTTCAAATGGAATTACTAAAGAAGGGGTAAAACGAATCACGTTCATGCCCGCCACTAAGTTCATTAAGCCATTGTTAGCACTGGCAACTAAAAAGTCGCGTGCGCGGCCTTCAAATTTTTCGTTTAATACAGCGCCAATAAGTAAACCTTTACCACGTACTTCACTAAATACGTTGTACTTTTCGTTAATAGCGTTTAAGCCATCGCGGAATAACTGCTCGCGCTCTTTTACGCCATTTAATACATCAGGCGTATTTACTGTATCAAAGGCTGCTTCTGCTACGGCACATGCCAGTGGGTTACCACCGTAAGTAGAGCCGTGCGTACCTACTTTTAAATGCTCTGCAATAGCTGTGCGGGTGATCATAGCACCAATAGGAAAACCACCACCAAGTGCTTTAGCGGTCGTTAAAATATCAGGCACTACGCCTAAGCCTTCGTATGCGTATAAATCACCAGTACGGCCAACACCGGTTTGTACTTCATCAAAAATAAGCAGTGCATTATGCTTAGTACATAACTCGCGTACTTTTTTAGCAAATTCGTCAGTAGGTGAAATAATACCGCCTTCACCTTGCAGTGGCTCCATCATTACTGCACACGTTTTATCACTAATAAGTGCTTCAAATGCTGCAATGTCGTTGTAATCACAATGAATAATGTCGCCAGGCTTCGGACCAAACCCATCAGAGTAAGCTGCTTGGCCGCCCACGGTTACTGTAAAAAATGTGCGGCCGTGAAAACCTTTATTAAAGGCAATAATTTGCGATTTTTCTTCGCCGTGCAAATCAAGTGCAAAACGACGCGCTAGCTTGAGTGCTGCTTCGTTAGCTTCTGCGCCTGAGTTTGCAAAGTAAACTTTATCAGCAAATGTAGCTTCAACCATTTTTTGTGCTAAACGCAGGGCAGGTTCGTTAGTCATTACATTTGATAAGTGCCAAATTTTCTCGCCTTGCTCTTTTAAAGCAGATACAAGCGCAGGGTGGCAGTGGCCTAAACAATTAACGGCAATACCACCAGCAAAATCAATAAACTCGTTGTTATTTTGATCCCATACACGTGAGCCTTCGCCTCGAACTGGAATAACAGCCGACGGATTATAGTTTGGCACCATTACATCGTTAAATAAGTCTCTTGTTACTTGCATTATGTACACCTAAAAATTGTGAATATTGAATAAAGATTAGCAAAATAAAAACGTTAGCGTTTTATCAGCTAGATAATTTTTATTATTGGTAGTTATTATCGAAGGTTACAGGTTAAATTTGCAGTGCTATTTTGTGAAAAATGATTACAATAAAAGTCAAATTAACGAAATTAATAAGCAATATGATAACTCCACAAGATGAAAAGCTACTTTCAATTTTAAAAACCAACGCGCGTGCAAGTATTTCTGACCTAGCACGTATGCTTAATCTATCGCGTTCTACTGTGCAAAGCCGTATGTTAAAGCTTGAAGAAACCGGTGTTATAAAAGGGTATAGCGTAGATTACGGTGAAGACTATTTAAGCAGTATGGTTTCGGCTCATGTATCTATAAAGGTGATGCAAAAACTCACAACCAAAACCAATTTAGAGCTTAAACAAATTGATGCTATTTCTCAGCTTTATGCAATAAGCGGTGAGTTTGACTTAATTGCTGTTGTACAAGCGCAAAACTTAGAAAAATTAAGCCACCTGCTTGATGATATTGGTAATTTAGATGGCGTAGAGCGCACAACCTCGTCAGTAATTTTGGAAACAAAATTTAAACGATAGGGCGTGTTGATCTTTGCGGATTGAAACTTGTTCAACCCAAGAAAGATTAAATTGCGTCGCGACGTTTGTATCCTAGTGGGCTCGGTAACTGCTCCCGCGTTATCGCCTATTTATGGGGTGTAAACACACTACATAGGCTCTGCCTTGCTTAAAAACAAATATACTGTTGCAAAATCACCCACCAAAGGTCAACACGCCCTAGCAATTGTTGTAATTATAATTAATTCCAAAATAAAAGTGTTAGCCTTTGATTCTATAGCTATATTTTATTTTTAAATTATGCATTATTCGTATGCTTAACTATACTTGTTTTAATTTTTGCAATTATTAGCAATGGATTATGCCTGCATACTTTTTTTTTATGTTACTTGGATTGTCTGAGCCGTTAAAGTTTGGCTCAAATTTACCGACCACGTCACCCGACAACGCTGTAAATCAAGTGCAGTGTATCCTATATGAAATGGGTACACCTTTTAAGCTGCATACTTTACCTTGGCTTCGTGCTCGTCGAGAAGTGAAACTTCACCGTTTAGATGGATACTTTACTACTCATTTAACGCCAGAAATGAAAGCATATGGAAAAATAACATCACCTGTTTTTTTAGAGAAGTGGTATTGGTTTACTCATCCGGATAGCGTTAATAAACCTGAAGAAAAAATACACTATGGTGCTGTAAGAGGAAGCTACCAAGCTAATTGGCTTAAATCTCAAAATATTCAGGTGCAAGTTGAAGTTAACTCTATAGAGGAAATAATCAAAATTTTACACCATCAAAGAGTAGACAGAATATTACTTGATTTAGATGATTTTGAGCATGTAACTTCACGTTTAGAAATAGATCAATCAGCTTACAGCAAAGAGTTTTTTCGGTATGTACCGCTAGGCTTGTTTGCTTCTAATTCTTTAATTAAACGCTTTCCTAATTTTATGAGTCAATTTGACGATAATCTTGCGACGTGTTCTCAAACTCCCTTTTCTTTATCAAAAAGCGAAAAAGATCACGTTTTAGGCTTTATATATAATCAAGCTAAAGCGTTAGCAGCGCAGGCAAGTTTAACAGAGCAAACTCTCATTAGTAACAGTTTGCCGTTGAGCGAAGATGAGCTGATTAAAGCTGATAAGCAATGGCAAACAGAGGTGAAAAATGAGCAAGCCAAGTTAGGTAAATTAATGCTCGATAAAGCGTTATCTAAAAAGCTAAATGATTGGCAATCTCAATTTAATGGAAGTGTGACCGAGGTAATTCTTACGGATAACCAAGGTAAAAATGTAGCTATAAGTAAATTAACCTCTGATTACTGGCAAGGTGATGAAGATAAGTTTAATAAAGTATTTACGCTTATAGATGACTATTATTTTGATAATGTTGAATATGATGCATCTACCCATCACTTTCAAGTACAGCTAAGTATACCTGTATTTAATGAGCACTATAATCACATCGGGGTATTAATAATTGGTATTGATGTAGAAAAGGTCCTGCGTTTAAACGCTAGCTTTACACCTATTTGACTTTAATACCAACCTGCATAAATTTTTGATCAATTTAACGAATTAAATTGCACTATAACGTTGTTAAAATTTTTTATTTAGAACAACTAGGTACAAAAATTTTTGCCTAGTTCTATCGTAATTTTCTTCACGTTAAATAGACCTGATATATAAGCAGATTGGTATAAGACGCTGATTAAGTATTACTTATCAGCGCTTTGAAGGTTAGATACTTTACGTATAACATTTTTAGTGACTTCATCTAATTTTATAAAGTAAGCATTGCCACCTATGCCTTTAAATTCTTCATCAGTAAACACAATGGTGTTGTCGTCATAAAAGGTGATTGCTTCTTTTTGAGTTACGATGCCTAGGTCAATACGCGAAACGTCCCCTGAGAAAAACTTATCACCTTTGAAATTTTCAAATAACCAAATACTTGTTGAATCTAACAGTACTAGCTTTTTACGATCGGGGCTTAAAGCCGCAGATGTTATCCAGCACAGTTTTTCCATAGTAGTACAAGTTTTAAAAGAATCGATAAGCTGAGCGTCAAAATTAGCAGCATGGTCGCCAACTTTATACACATTTGTTATTCCATCAAATGGTTCGGTACGGTTTTTTGTGAATAAGTATAAATGACGCCCAAGTGCAACAAAGGCTTCTAGGTCGTAGTTACGTTGCTCTGGTGTTACTGGGGTACCGTCAAGCTCAGGATAGGTAAATTTTATTATTTCGGCTTCAGTTGTATTGCCTTTAATATCTATCGGGTTTTCTATTTTGTAAATAGTTAGCCATTTGCGTTCGTTTTTATTATTGCCAAAGTCACCTAAAAAAAAGTGCCCAAATTTATTTTGGGTCATGTCTTCCCAATCAATGTTTTTAGCATTCGTCACTAAAATTTCTTTAGCAATAGAACCGTCTTTATTTAGTCTATAAAGCTTAGGCTCATCGCCACTGTCATTAATGGCCCACAAGCGTTGATGTTTATCAAATTCTATGCCTGAGATTTCTTTTAGTTTAGGGTCAACAGAAATCTCTTTTTTACTATATAAGGTGTATATTGAAGTACCAATAAATGCAGCTACAACTAAAAAAATAATGGCGGTAGTTATTAAAATGCTTTTTTTCAACATGAAATTAATTATATTTCAGAGTATTAGGATGCTGTGTATTATCCATGATGAAAGTATATAAAAAAAGAATTTAATACTTTTAATTTTATTTGGAT
This sequence comes from Pseudoalteromonas sp. S3178, assembly GCF_005886985.1. Taxonomy (NCBI): domain Bacteria; kingdom Pseudomonadati; phylum Pseudomonadota; class Gammaproteobacteria; order Alteromonadales; family Pseudoalteromonadaceae; genus Pseudoalteromonas; species Pseudoalteromonas sp. S3178. The sequence goes on from NZ_PNCW01000019.1 coordinate 183,496, forward strand.
TTAAGTGCCCTAAATATGTGTATATTGGGTATGTACCAGTTTTGTTGAGTTGGTTTAAATATTGCTCTGTATAAAAGTATCATTTTAAACGTAATATATTAATGATTAATGCACTTTGTTGGTGCGGTAAAAATAACATTTGCACTGTAATAAAGCGTAAATAAAGTTTTGCTTAACTAACAATACGTTTAATGATTTTGAATGGATTCCACATCGCCCTTTGATGTTAAATCGGCCCTGTGGCAAAGATTAAATACCCTTAATTGTTTAGTTGGAGCCTGTTATGTTGAATAAGCGTTTTTTTAAAACAAAAGATGAAGCTGAAGTAACCTTTGAATTTTCTCACCCTGAAGCAGAGCAAGTTTGCTTATTAGGTGAATTTACTGATTGGCAACCTGTGCCAATGAAGCTTAATAAAAAACAAGGCGTTTTTAAATTTAAACAACGCTTACCTGTAGACCAGCAATTTCACTTTCGTTATTTAGTAAATGGAGACATTTGGGATAACGATCATCAAGCCGACGGCTATATCGCAAATAATTTTGGTACTGAAAACAGCATAGTAAATACTCAACGCATTAATTAAGGCGGGTAAATGGACGCAATTTCGCAGTTGCTTTACCTGCATGGCATAGGCTATGAATTCACTAAGTATACAGGTGAACAGGTATTTTTTAGCGAAGACACGCGCAAACGTGCCTTACAATGTTGTGGCGTAGATACAAATAATGAAGCGCAAATAGCTCAACTAAATTATGATTTAGATGCCTCTAATTGGCTAGGTCTAGTCGCAAACGTTAGTTTGGTTGAGCAACAAAGCCCGCATTTAAAAATTAAAGTAGATGAGCGCCAGCAGAATTTACCAGTTAACATAACTGTACCTTCTTTGAATATAAATATTACACTCGATAATCTTTATAACTTAGCAGTCACAGGTGAATACTATTTACATGGTGTTCGTTATATCGAGCTTGCTGTGCCAATGAATGAAATGCCGATTGGCTATCATGATACAGCTGTTAAAGTAGGTGAACAGCTTGCTCGTACTCAAATTTGGAGTGTTCCTGATCAGGTTTTTCAGGTTAAAGACGTAAAGCGTACGGGGCTTTCAATTCAGCTTTATACGTTAAAAAATAAAGCACAATTAGGTGTAGGTGACTTTAACGATTTACTTGAGCTAACTGCTCTTTGTGGATCGAAAAATATGGATTATATATTACTTAATCCTCTGCATTTACTCTTTGCCACTATACCAGAGCGAGCAAGTCCATATAGCCCTAATAGCCGTGCGTTGCTTAATCCTCTTTATATTTCTGTCGCACTTAGTGCAGATGCACAAAATAATACGCAATTAAATGCACTTATGGATAGTGATGATGTAATTGATTTATTAAACGCAACCGATCAGTTTATTAATTACCATAAGGTTAGCCAGGTCAAATATGCTTTGTTTAAAGCGCTTTATAATCATTTTGAATTAACAGCCAGTACTGAAAGGCGTGAAGCGTTTAATAAATTTTGTAATGAAAATTTAAGTACGCTTTCTACGCTAAATTCAACAGAGCCAGCATTTGATTATTACTTACAGTGGCAAGCTACTGTGCAGTTAGCGCTTTGCCAACAAAGCTGTAAAGACCAAGGAATGGCAATTGGCTTAATCAACGACCTCGCCGTTGGTTGTGCTGGTGATGGTGCTGAATTTTATAATCAGCAAGCATTATTCTCTGAGGGAGCAAATGTTGGTGCGCCGCCAGATCCATGGGCAGAAGCCGGACAAAACTGGGGGCTACCTGCATTAAATCCACAGAGCTTACAACATAACAATTATCAATATTACCGCTCTTTAATACGCGCCAATATGCAAAGTGTAGGCGGTTTACGAATAGATCATGTTATGGCAATTAGGCGTTTATGGTGGTGCTTTGACACTAACGGACACCAAGATGGTTGCTATGTTTACTACCCGTTTGAGCATTTACTCGCTATTTTAAAAATTGAATCGCATATCAATCAAAGCATTGTCATTGGTGAAGATTTAGGCATAGTTCCACCTGAAGTCAAACATGCGTTATCTACTAGTGGTATTTTTTCAAATAGTTTATTTTATTTTGAAAAACAACATGATGGTGAGTTTTTATCAGTAGATGACTTAGCACCTCATTGCTTATTAATGATAGCTAATCATGACGTACCGCCTTTCTCGGGCTGGTGGTGTCACGATGATTTAAATATTAAACAACAATATGAACTGATTAATAAAAGTGAATACGAGCAACAAAAACAACAAAGAATTCAAGAGCAGCACAAGCTTTTACGTTTTATAAACAGCCATAGCAATAAACCTGAACTAGTATTAAATAGCAATGCAACAGATGTTTATGCACAGTTAGCGCTTTGTTTAGCCGGTTCTCAATCAGGCCTATTCGCACTACAAATAGATGATTTAGATGAGCAAAAGTACCCCGTTAACATCCCCGGTACAGATAAAGAGTATCCTAATTGGCGTCGTGTATTAACGCACTCAAGTAAAGATATTTTTACTAAAAATGCTCCGCTATTAGCTGCTATAGATTCAATAAGGAAAGGTTAAATGAGCAGTACAAATAATACAGAATATGATGAGCAGGTAAATGCATTAAATGCAGGGCGATTTAAAGACCCTTTTAGTTTTTTAGGGGCACATAAAACAAATTCAGATATAGAAATTCGTCTTTATTTACCCTCAGCAATCAGTGCAAGCATTACGTTAAATGAAAATAGTGTTGAAGCTAAACGATATAAACGCACTGATTTATTTATAGCTAAGGTAAAAGAGCTACCCACAAAGCCCTACCAATGCAGTGCTCAATATTCAAATACCCTCTCTACCTTTTATGACGAATATAGCTTTGAGAGCGCGCTTGATACAGACGCTATGTATTTATTTAATGAAGGGAGCCTAGAACATGCTTACTCTCATTTTGGCGCCCATTTTAGCTCTTTGCAAAACGTAGAAGGTGTACGTTTTTGTGTTTGGGCACCTAACGCAGCAAGTGTATCTGTAATTGGTGAGTTTAATTTTTGGCAAGCTAATCGTCATTTTATGCGCTTTCATCCAGCAAGTGGTGTGTGGGAATTATTTATTCCTAAGCTTGAAGCTGATATGTGTTACAAGTTTGCTATTACTGCGCAAAGTGGAGAAGTGCTTGAAAAAGCGGACCCTTTTGCTTTTAAAATGCAACAAGCACCGGGTACAGCAAGTGTTCTGCAATATAAACCTGAGCCAATAACGTTAAGTGAAAATGCATTAACTAATAGGCAAAAGCGAAATCATATAGATGCGCCAATAAGCATATACGAAGTACATTTAGGCTCATGGCAGCGAGAAGAGAATAATCGTTATTTAAGTTACACAGAGCTTGCCGACAAACTAGTTAGCTATGCGCAAGAGATGGAATTTACCCACTTACAACTTATGCCAATAAGTGAATACCCATTTGATGGCTCGTGGGGCTATCAACCCGTGGGCTTATTTGCACCAACTAGCCGCTTTGGCGACTACAACAGCTTTAAATATTTTGTAGAGCAATGCCATAAAGCCAATATAGGTATATTACTTGATTGGGTGCCGGGTCATTTTCCTAGTGATCCGCATGGGTTACATCGATTTGATGGCACTCATTTATATGAGCATGCTGATATGCGCCAAGGTTTTCATCCTGATTGGAATACCTACATATACAACTACGACCGCCCAGAGGTAAAAAGCTTTTTAATTTCTAATGCGATGTATTGGCTACATCAATTTGGTTTGGATGGGCTGAGAGTAGACGCTGTAGCTTCCATGCTTTATTTAGATTACAGCCGAAAAGAAGGTGAATGGGTCGCTAATTGTTATGGCGGACGTGAAAACTTAGGTGCAATAGAGTGCTTAAAACAAGTGAACATGCGCAGCTACAAAAATAATCCTGGCATTATGATGGTGGCTGAAGAGTCAACGGCTTGGCCTGGTGTAACTCAAAGTGTTGAACATAACGGGCTTGGGTTTGGCTATAAATGGAATATGGGGTGGATGAACGACAGCCTTCATTATATGCAGCATGACCCTTTGTACCGTCAGCATCATCACCACGAAATGACCTTTTCTATGGTCTACGCTTTTAGCGAAAACTACATATTACCGCTTAGCCATGATGAAGTAGTTCATGGCAAAGGCTCTTTAATTGAAAAAATGCCAGGTGATGATTGGCAAAAATTTGCAAATTTACGCGCTTATTACGCATTTATGTGGGCGCATCCGGGTAAAAAACTATTGTTTATGGGCGGTGAAATAGCTCAGCGTAAAGAGTGGGGGCATGACCACTCTATCGATTGGCATTTACTTGAGCATCAAAGCCATAACGGAGTAAAGCGAACGGTTAAAGCACTTAATACTGTTTATAAAAATCAACCTGCTTTGTACGAGCTTGATTCTAGCGCGGCTGGTTTTACTTGGATTGATAATAACAACAACCAACAAAGTATTTTGAGCTTTGTACGTTATGCAAAAACTGCCAAAGACTTTGTAGTTGTTATTGCTAACTTTACACCCGCTTCGTATGAAAATTACGTCATTGGTGTACCAAATAAAGGGCAATATAAAGTTATCTTAAATACAGATGAAACACAGTTTTTTGGTTCAGGAATTAAAGTAACAGATAACCCATCGCAAATTGTAAACACAATTGATGAAGACAATCATGGTTTCAAGCAAAGTATTTCTATTGCCATTGGTGGCCTAACCACTATTTACTTACAAAAGGTTGATGATGAGTAATCTATTCGATGCTGCCCATGGCAATGTAGAGCCACTGGGTTCGAGTGTTAGTGATAACGGCGTAAACTTTTCGTTATATGCACCAAATGCAAGCCAAGCTTATGTTTGTTTGTTTGATAAAAGTGGTCATTCAGAAATTTTAAAAATGGCAATGAACATCAACGAAGGTGGCGTGTGGAGTATTCATATATCACCACTTAGCGCAGGGGCACTTTACGGTTTTAGGGTTGAAGGAGAATATAATCCATCACATGGTTTGCTGTTTAATGAAAACAAGTTACTAATTGACCCATACGCGAAAGACATTTTTGGTGAGTTTACATGGAGTGAGCGCCATTATGGGCAAATGCCAATTGGCACAAAAAGCTGTGTAAATAATGCTATTGATGTTCCAAAATCTAAAGTGGCTGCTCAGGTTCATTACGAGCACAAAAAGCCAAAGCATCGCTGGTCTAATACTGTTATTTACGAATGCCACGTTAAAGGAACTACCTGTCGTCATCCTAAAATACCTAAATCTTTACAAGGTAAGTTTTTAGGGTTGAGTCACCCAAGTTTTATTGAGCATTTACATAATTTAGGCGTAACCGCAGTAGAGTTATTACCTGTTCATGCGTTTATTAGTGAGCAATTTTTAACAGCCAAAGGGCTGCAAAACTATTGGGGTTACAACACACTAAACTTTTTTACTCCCCATAAAGACTATTTAGTAAATGACGATATAAACGAATTTAAGCAAATGGTTAAGCAGTTTCACGACGCCGACATAGAAGTGATACTCGACGTTGTTTACAACCACACAGCAGAGGCTGGTAACGATGGCCCAATATTGTCGCTGCGAGGGCTCGATAACTTAGCTTATTATCGTACTGCACACGATCAACCTAACGTATATATAAACGATACCGGCTGTGGTAACACCATAAATATTGATCACCCAAAAACATTACAACTAGTACTCGATAGCTTAAGGTATTGGGTTGAAGTGATGGGGGTTGATGGTTTTAGGTTTGATTTAGCGACTATTTTGGCACGTTCTAAATCGGGGTTTAGCTCTGGGCATACTTTTTTACAAGCCATTGCACAAGACCCTGTATTAAACAAAGTAAAACTTATTAGTGAACCATGGGATATTGGCCCAGGCGGCTATCAATTAGGCGCATTTCCGCCACCTTGGCGAGAATGGAACGATCAATATCGTGATGTTATTAGGCGTTTTTGGCAAAGTGAAACCGGCATAATTGCAAACGTAGCTAAACGATTACATGGCTCGTTTGACATTTTTGAGCATAGCCAACGCGGCCCACTCAACAGCATAAACTTTATAACCAGTCATGATGGTTTTACTCTTGCTGATCTGGTGAGTTATGAGCATAAACATAACGAAGCAAATGGCGAGCAAAACAGAGATGGTCACAGTGCAAATCACTCATTTAACTGTGGCGTAGAAGGTTTTACCAGTGACGTAAAAATAACATCACTAAGGTTACAACAACAAAAGAACTTTTTACTTACTTTAATACTCTCAAAAGGAGTGCCAATGATTGCTGCTGGCAGCGAAATGGCACATTCTCAAGGGGGGAATAACAATGCTTATTGTCAAAACAATCGCACGAGTTGGCTTGCATGGAAAGACTCACAGCTGAATCATTCTTTAACACGATTTATAGACGACGCCCTTAAAATTAGACGTGCACACAGTGCGTTTAAACACAGTGTATTTTTAGACGATATAGACGAGCGCTTTACAGTTAAATGGTTTACCGAGCAAGGTAAAACCATGACTGATGCACATTGGCATGAAGACTCCAGACAATTTTTAATGTACAGCTTACTTGATAAGCAAAACAAACATGCATTGCTGATTGTATTTAATGCCAGTAAAAAAACAATTTTTTGCCAATTGCCACCTTCGCCAATTAAAGCGCAGTGGCAAATGGTTTTATCGAGTGTCAATAATGCATCTGCGAGAAGTAATGAAGATGCGATGGTTGAAATTTCAGCACAAAGTAGTTGGGTTTTTAGTGCCAATTTAGAGGACGTAGGTCATGGCTAAACAAGGTGAACAAGTGTGTGTAGTAAAGGGTTGGCAAGAAGGCCCTGTTATTGATGAAAGTACCCTTAAAGATGACTTAACACGGCATTTTTATTATACCCTCGGACGAGATAAAGTCGGCGAGTCGCAGCATTATTTGTATCATGCATTAGCACTTACTATTCGTGACAGACTTGTTGCGCGCTGTAGAGAAACAAACCAACAAATTAAACAAGATAAGCGCCGTAAAACGGCTTATTTATCGCTTGAATTTTTAATGGGGCGAGCTTTAGGCAATGCCGTATTAAACTTAGATTTAGATGAGCAAGTAAGCGCTGCACTGCAGGAGTATTGCACTTCAATAGAAACGATTGAAGATGCTGAGCACGATGCTGGGCTTGGTAATGGTGGCCTAGGGCGTTTAGCTGCTTGTTTTTTAGATAGTTGCGCGAGTTTAGCGCTACCGGTTGTAGGTTATGGCCTGCGTTACGAATACGGTATGTTTAATCAATCAATTAAAGATGGCAACCAAATAGAGCAGCCTGATAATTGGCTTAGGGAAGGTCATCCTTGGGAGCTTAGTGCGCCTGAGCATGCTAAACGCGTAAAATTTGGCGGCTATGTACAAAGCTACACAGATAAATACGCACGTGAGCATCGTCAATGGATAAGCTCACAGGATGTATTAGCCGTTCCTTATGATGTACCTGTACCTGGTTATAAAAACAATATTGTAAATACACTTCGCTTATGGAAATCAGAGGCAACTGATGAATTTAACTTAACCGAGTTTAATGCCGGCAGTTACTCAGAAGCGGTTGCGCAAAAAAACTTAGCAGAGCAAATTACGATGGTGCTGTATCCAAACGATAGCAGCGAAAATGGTAAAGAGCTTAGGTTACGCCAACAATACTTTTTGTCATCTGCAAGTATTCAAGACATTGTTGATCAGTGGGTAAGCCAACATGGCGAAAACTTTACAGACTTTGCTGATTATCATGTATTTCAATTAAACGATACCCACCCAAGCATTGCAGTGGCAGAGCTTATGCGTATTTTAATTGATGACTACGAGCTTGATTGGGATGATGCGTGGCAAATTACGACTAAAACAATGGCCTACACAAATCATACGTTACTTCCAGAAGCGCTGGAAAAATGGTCTGTATCGCTGTTTGCAAAACTTTTACCGCGCATATTAGAAATAGTATTTGAGATAAACGCACGCTTTTTAGCGCAAGTTGCCCAACAATGGCCTGGAGACGTTGAAAAACAACGTGCGCTGTCGCTTATAGAAGAGGGTGACGAGCCGCAAATTCGCATGGCTTATTTAGCTATTGTGGGTAGTTACTCTGTAAATGGTGTTGCGGCACTGCACACAGAATTATTAAAAGCAGGTTTGTTTAAAGAGTTTTACGAACTTTGGCCAAACAAATTTAATAATAAAACCAATGGTGTTACCCCAAGGCGTTGGCTTGCGCATTGTAATGTGAGCTTAAGCGAATTAATTAGCGAAAAAATTGGTAAAGATTGGGTTAAAGAGTTTTCTAAAATTAGTGATTTACGCCGATTTTATGATGACAAAAAATTTCATGGTCAATGGCAAAACGCTAAGCGCGAAAACAAGCAACGTTTAGTTGATTTAGTTAAAGCGCGATGTGGTGTTGAATTTGACGTATCAATGATGTTTGACGTACAGGTAAAACGTATTCACGAGTACAAACGTCAGCTTTTAAATATATTACATGTTATTCATTTATACGACCGTATTCGCCGAGGCGACACGCAAGGTATAGTGCCTCGCTGTGTATTATTAGGTGGTAAAGCTGCACCGGGTTATTACATGGCTAAAAAAATAATCAAGCTGATTAATAATGTAGCTGAGGTTATTAATAAAGACCCTTTAGCAGCGCCCTATTTACGAGTTGCATTTTTACCAAACTACAATGTAACAGCAATGGAAACTATATGCCCTGCAACAGATTTATCAGAGCAAGTATCTACGGCAGGTAAAGAAGCTTCTGGCACGGGTAATATGAAATTTATGATGAATGGTGCACTGACTATTGGCACATTAGATGGTGCAAACATTGAAATTAGAGATGCTGTTGGTGCTGATAACTTCTTTTTGTTTGGTGCACAAGCGCACGAAATTGACGATATTAAATCGCGTTACAACCCTGAGCACTTAATTGCACAAAATAGTGATTTAAATAATGTAATGCAACTTCTCGAAAGTGGGCATTTCAATTTATTTGAACCATGCTTATTTGAAGACATAACAAATTCGATAAAGAGCCCACACGATCCATGGCTCACTGCACATGATTTTGAAAGCTACGTAGCGGCGCAGAAAGAAGTTGATAAAGCCTATGCAGATCAAACCTACTGGACACAAATGAGTATTTTAAATACAGCAGCCAGTGGTATGTTTTCAAGTGATAGAACCATAAGCCAATACAGTGAAGATATTTGGCATTTAGAACCCCTCAATATTAGTGAAACAGACTTAACGACAACTACAAGCCATGCCACTAACAGCCTAGACTAAATGGAGAGAGTATTATGCCTAATTATGCAAATCGCTACATAAGTAGCCTAACCAGAGAAACTTACGCGTTAATACTGGCAGGCGGACGCGGTTCTCGCCTGCATGAGCTAACAGATTGGCGTGCAAAGCCTGCAGTTTATTTTGGCGGAAAGCATCGAATTATCGATTTTCCGCTATCAAACTGTATCAACTCTGGTGTGAGGCGTGTAGGTATTGCCACACAATATAAGTCGCACTCGCTAATACGACACGTTAACCGAGCATGGGGGCACTTTAAAAAGGAGCTTGGAGAATCTGTAGAGATTTTGCCTGCATCTCAGCGCCAAGGTGATGATTGGTATTGTGGTACCGCCGATGCCGTATTTCAAAACATGGATATTATTCGTCACGAGCTCCCTAAATACGTGATGATTTTATCAGGCGATCATGTTTACCGTATGGACTATGGTGCGCTACTCGCTGAGCATGTTCAAAAGGGTGCAGATATGACTGTTTGCTGCCTAGAAGTGCCAGTTGAAGAAGCTGCAGATACCTTTGGTGTAATGACCGTAGATGAGCAAAGCAGAGTATGTCGTTTTGATGAAAAGCCAGCTATGCCAAGTTCAGTACCAGGTAAACCAGGGACGTGTTTAGCCTCTATGGGTAATTACGTGTTTAATACTGAGTTTTTATTTGAACAGCTTAAAAAAGATTCAGAAAACGAAGGCTCAGGACGCGATTTTGGCCACGATATAATCCCAGCCATTATTGAAGAGCACAGTGTATATGCGTTTCCATTTAGAGACCCTCTTCAAGAAGGTCAGCCTTATTGGCGCGATGTAGGTACGCTTGATTCTTTTTGGGAAGCTAACATGGAGCTGGTAATGCCAGAGCCACAACTCGACTTATACGATCCAACATGGCCAATATGGACATATCAAGAGCAGTTACCACCAGCCAAATTCATTTTTGATGACGATGACAGACGCGGAATGGCACTGGACTCAACCGTTTCGGGTGGCTGTATAATTTCAGGCTCAGTGGTCAGAAAATCATTGCTGTTTTCTAATGTGCATGTTCGCTCTTTTTGTACCATTGAGGAATCCGTTATTTTACCCGGTGCAGTAATAAATCGTGGCTGTAAAATTAAACGCGCGATAATAGATAGAAGCTGTGAAATACCGGCAGGGCTTGAAATTGGTATTGATCGCAAAGCAGATCAAGAAAATGGCTTTAGAGTGTCTAAAAAGGGCATAGTACTTGTCACCCGTGATATGCTCACTGAGCTTGCAAAAAAGTTAGAGCGCCAATCTCAAGAGAATAAAAAGCTAGCGTAACAATTAGCTAAATAAGCACGACAACACAAGCTTGCTCATATTTGAGCAAGCTAATATAGGTTTATAGGAAGTAGTGAATTAATGCATGTATTAATGGTTGCAGCAGAAAACGACGCGTTACCAGGCGCAAAAGTAGGTGGCGTTGCAGATGTGGTTCGTGATGCGCCAAAAGCGCTTGCAGAGCAAGGTATAACAGTTGATGTGGTGATCCCCGATTATGGTATACACGATCTAAATCGAACTCACATTGGTGATGTAACCGTTGCTTTTAATGCTCATCCACATGTTTTAACACTTTTTAAGGTAGAGCAGAGTCAAAGTAAAGTAACGCAAATTGTTGTCAGCCATCCATTATTAAGTAATTCGGGCAGTGTGTATTGTAACGATGCCCCAGGAAGACCTTTTGCAACTGATGCAACCAAGTTTGCTTTGTTTAATGCAGCCGTGTGTGAAGCATTATTGCAAGGTGTATTAAAACGCCCAACAGCGCTTCATTTACATGATTGGCACAGTGCATGTGTTGCTGTTTTACTTAAATTTGAACCACGTTATCAAACATTAAATAACTTAAACATTGCCTACACAGTTCATAATATTGCACTGCAAGGAATAAGACCCTTTAAGTACGACGACTCAAGCCTAGAGGCGTGGTTTCCTTCACTTAGTTACGATGGCCAGCAACTGTGTGACCCCCGCTATCCTCATTGCTTTAATCCTATGCGCAGTGCAATTAACTTGGCAAATAAGGTTCACCTAGTGTCGCCAACGTATAGTCAAGAAGTACTAAAACCGAGTAATTATGAGCATGGTTTTTTTGGTGGCGAAGGGTTAGAGCAAGACCTAAAAAATGCCGCTGATAATGGAAAACTCGTTGGTATTTTAAATGGCTGCGAATATCCCAATAGCACAGATAAAAAAGTATCATTGGATGATTTATATAGCCAAGCACAAAACACCTTATTTAATTGGATGGCAAAAACGCCACAGCTTGAAAGTGGCTACTATATTGCTCATCAACGATTACAACAATTTATGGCATCACCTGTTAAAGGGCCATTAGTTACAAGTGTAGGCAGACTTACTGAGCAAAAAGTTTTGCTCTTGTGTCAGTCTATTGAAAGCTCATTAGCTATCGATAAAGTGTGTAAAATAGTGAATGAATTTAATGGCCGGATTATTATATTAGGTTCAGGAGATGAAGCACTAGAAGAGGTGTTTACTAAAGCAATGGCGCGCAATACAAACCTTTTATTTTTGAAAGGTTACGGACAAGGTGTTGGTGATTTAATGTATCAATTAGGAGATTTATTTTTAATGCCTAGCTCATTTGAACCTTGTGGTATTAGCCAAATGCTGGCAATGCGAGCAGGACAGCCTTGTTTGGTTCACAGTGTTGGCGGACTGAAAGATACCGTAAAGCATAATGAAAACGGTTTTAGTTTTAATGCTGGTACGCTTAGTAAGCAAGCCGATTCACTGCTAAAGTGTTTACATGAAACACTAACGTTACACAAAGAACAGCCTAAGCAATGGCAAAAAATTAAAGCTAATGCTAAAGGTGCACGTTTTTCGTGGACTCAAGTGGCAACTGATTATATTTCATACTTATATCAATAAAGTTAATGTAAATACACCTTAGCTCCGTGACATAGCAGCTTATTTACGTTATTAATTACTTGGTATTAGTAAATTTAATAAAAGTAGGTAATGTGTCTGTATTTGTTGCAAGGCAAGCGATATTTAATCGTCGTCAAAACGTAGTTGCCTACGAGTTGCTATTTAGGGACAGCCCCAAAAATTATTTCCCTGATATTTGTGAAGGCGAAGCCACTGCGCGCCTAATAATGGAAAACCAATTAAATCTCGGAACTCGCCATATTACCTCGGGTAAAAAAGCATTAATAAATATCGGCCCTGAATCGTTAGAGCTTGATTTATGTGCGTTTTTACCTTGCCAGGATGTTGTAATTGAATTGCTCGAAACCATAGAGCCAAATGATGAAAATTACGAGATGTGCCGTGACTTATTTCATCGTAATTACAATTTAGCACTTGATGATTTTGTTTATAAACCGCAGTGGGATAGGTTTTTAAAGCTTGTTAAATTAATAAAGTTTGATATTTCAATTACACCATTAAGTGAAATAACACCTGTAATAGAAAAGCTTCAGCAACATAAAAAAATTAAGCTTTTAGCTGAAAAATTAGAAACCCAAGAGGACTTTGAATTAGCCCATAAAATGGGGTTTGATTATTTTCAAGGGTACTTTTTTGCAAAACCCACCATGATCAAACAAAACGACATTGATTATAACTATGCTTTAGTCGTCGCTATTTACGCAGAAATAATGAAACCCAGTCCAGATATAAAAGCCATTGCTGGTTTGTTTGAACTTGATGCTGCGTTAGCCTATAAATTGCTTAGATTAATCAATAGTGGTGTTTTTCCTATTCAAAGTAAAATATCATCACTTAAACAAGCCTTGGTCTACCTTGGGCACGAGCGATTAAAAAAGTTTGTCAGCCTTATTGTTACTGCTCATACCGCAGGTAAAAAACCTGCAGAGCTAATGCAGGTTTGTGTAGTACGCGCACGTTTTTGTGAGTTATTAGCAAAAAAGGTTAATAAGAGCCTGTCAGGTGAAGCATTTTTAACAGGATTATTTTCACTACTCGATGCAATACTTGATCAACCCATGAGCTTACTCGTTGAAAAGCTCCCTTTTCCTGATGAAATAAAAACGGCATTATTAGGGGATAAAAACACACTGTATTATATTCTAAATGTTGTTAAAGCGTACGAAACTGGAAGCTGGTGGGCGCTTGAACAAGCTGTAATATTAATTAATCTCGATAGCAAAGTATTACCTAACTTATATCAACAAGCTGTTGATTGGGCTGATAATTATAAAAATAAGAGTTAAAGGAAGTTAAATCTCAGTTATGCGTAATTATAATATGGATTTTATACGCGGTATTGCAGTGCTTTGCCTTGTTTACATGAACGGTTATGCTTTTGGGTTAGGGGAATATATCTATACACCATTAGCTACTCCACCTTTTAGCGATGTTGTTATTCAAACCCTTAGTAGTATTTTTATTGATGGGCGTTTTAGAACGCTGTTCAGCCTTCTTTTTGGTGCTGGGCTATTTATTCAGTGGCAGCGCTACAAATCAACTATTCCTATAAAAGCGAGACTGTATTGGCTCATTATTTTTGGTTTAGCACATGGTTTTTTACTTTGGGCTGGCGATATTTTATTTGTTTACGGGGTATGCGGTTGGTGGGTGCTTAAATTTGTAGAAACTAATAATAATATGCTTTTAAAAAGAGGCATTATATTTATGTTATTAGCTTGCGCAGTGACCTTTTTGTTTTTAATGAACTTGCCTGATGAGAATATTTATCGCGACTCTCAAGCATTTATAGATTTATATAGCCCGCACTATAAGGACTATTTTATCAGTAACTTAGGTTACAATATGATTGCAGTTGTAGCGGTTCCATTCTTAGCTTTTTTGATGTTTTCTGGCATTATGCTCATTGGAATATACTTATATAAGTTGGAGGTATTTACCAAAGGGCTTACTTCGCAGCAGTTATTTGTGTGCGTTAGTGGGGCGTTTGTTTTTACAAGCTTAAGGCTTTTAATACCTCAGGGAAATGATGGTTTAAGTCTAGCTACTCAAGAATTAGTAAATACATTTGCAGCGCTTTTTATAGCCGTGCTTTATATTCATATCATAGTTAAATTTTGCAATAACAGGGTACACGTTGGCACGCTTATTCAACAAGTAGGGCGATTAGCATTCACCCTATATATAAGCCAAACCATAATGCAATTAATGCTTTATAAGGTTTTATTTCCGCAGTGGGTATTAAGTTTTAATCGTATAGATTATTGGTTAGTAGCAACCGCTTTGGTCATTGTGCAACTGTTATTTACAGCGCTATATAGCCGCTTTTATGCACAAGGGCCGCTTGAATTTATATGGCGTAAGCTCACTCAATTAAAAATTAGCGCCTAAACACCTATTTATATTAAATTAGGGGCGAAAAATAAGTGTGTGTGGTTTACACTAGTCGCCTTTAAAATTACGACTGTTAAGTGCCATGACCGAATTAAAACGTTTAAATAAATTTATAAGTGAAACTGGGTTTTGCTCACGTCGTGAAGCCGATAAATATATTGAGCAGGGTCGTGTTACGGTTAATGGTAATATGCCAGAAATGGGCGTAAAAGTAGCAGATACTGATACCGTTTTGATTGATGGTAATCCCCTTCGCGCAAAACCAAAGCGTGTCTATATTGCTTATAATAAACCGGTTGGTATTACGTGTACTACCGAGAGTAAAATTCAAAGTAACATAGTTAAAGCCGTTAACTACCCAACGCGTATTTTCCCTATTGGACGATTAGATAGACCATCAGAAGGGCTAATCTTTTTAACCAACGAAGGCGATATCGTAAATAAAATTTTGCGCGCTGGTAATAACCACGAAAAAGAATACGTAGTCACGGTTGATAAACCACTAAACCGCCAATTTGTGACCAAAATGGCAAACGGTATCCCTATTTTAGATACTGTTACCAAAAAGTGTAAAGTTACCCAAACGGCTCCTCAAGAATTTAAAATTGTCCTTACTCAGGGTTTAAACCGTCAAATTCGCCGTATGTGCGAATACTTAGGCTATGAAGTTGTGACATTAAAACGTACACGCATTATGAACGTGACGCTTAAAGGCTTAAAAGTAGGGCAGTGGCGTCATTTAACCGATGTAGAAATGGCGCAAATTAACGATTCGATAGCCGATTCGGGTAAAACGCAAGAGCACTCGGTTGATAATAACAAGCAAAATAGCATGAGTAATAACAATAAAGGCGAGCCTAAAAAGCGTGATTTTCAGGGTGAAAACCCACGCGCTTTTAATAATGAACGAGGCACTCGCACGCAAAGAAGTAATTCACCCTATCAAAAACGCTCTACTACCTATGTAGGTAAAGGCGGAGCTAGTAAAAATACGCAAGACGATAGTAAAAACTTAAATAACAACAAGCCAGCAAATCGTAAAGCTCGTTCATCTGGCACGTTAAGTTTAAAAAAGTAGTGTCTTAAAAGTTCAACTACCACTGTATTTGATGAACTATAGACCCTAGTGGGCTTTTAACGCCCACTATGTTTATATTTTCATTTTGTAAGCGTTGCAACTTACTCTTATCTAAATACCATCTAAAAGAGCGCTTTCTGTAAGTATTTAAATCTAACACAACCAGCTTAGCGCAGCTGTATTCGTAATCAGTCGGGCATGCCTCTACAGCGAGTAGTTGATACTCTTGCTGCCAGCTATTATCGCTATAATAATAAGCCCAAAATTTCATTGAAATACAAAAAGCAGCCCACAGCCATAAGTAAACTAAAACAGGTATAAACAAAATACCAAGCCAGCCCCTAAGCTTCCCATCGTGCTATAGGGCCTGTTGACCTTTCAGGATTAAAATTTGTTCAAACTAGGGGCGATTTAATCGCGGCGCGAGGTTTGTAACCTAGTGGGCTAAGTAAAAACCGAGCAACAAAGAGTAAATTGCCCCTAGGCAGAACCCTTCGGGCAGCGCATGTTTGGCATTTATGCTGCGTTATCGCCTATTTATGGGGAATAACCACACTACATAGGCTCTGCCTTGCCTAAATGCC
>NZ_PNCW01000190.1:0-282 GCF_005886985.1 Pseudoalteromonas sp. S3178
ATATTCAATCAAACTATTTAGTGGGTTTTTGGTGCATACCAGATTTTTAAGTTGCGAAAAATGGATAAGCTGATTTGTCAGCTTACAAATAGAGTATATATTCAGTTTGTGATATTTATATTTCACTTAAATTAAGGTTTTAAGTGTTGGATAAATACGTCTAACTTAGCATTATTTTCAATCATCAGTGCGTCGTGTCGCCAATACTCCCTATCAAATTCAAAAGCTACGCCATTTTGATCTCTGACAATACGAGTTACCTTTAATCCTAATGCACCATCA
>NZ_PNCW01000191.1:0-225 GCF_005886985.1 Pseudoalteromonas sp. S3178
TTTACTTTCCACTGCGTGTTGATAAGCTTGGTAGACTTGATTGAATTCTTGTTGAGTATTCTGACTAGCAAATACATTAGCAGAGCATAATATCAATGCCGCAACTGTTCCATATGCAGATTTTCGCATTCTATATCCTTATTAAAATGACTATTAACACCTTTCATGTCTTTACATTGTAGATAAAAAAGCCGTGCATAACACGACTTAAATCAATTTTATACT
>NZ_PNCW01000192.1:0-246 GCF_005886985.1 Pseudoalteromonas sp. S3178
TAAGTTTGGCGAGAGATTATGGATCTGCCCAAGCTGGCGTGATGTGCCAGATCCCAATGCCGTCAATGTGTTACTAGATCCAGGCCTTGCATTTGGTACTGGTACTCATGCCACAACCGCACTTTGCCTGCAATGGCTAGAACAACAAGACCTCAGTGGCAAAACGGTCGTTGATTTTGGCTGTGGCTCTGGGATTTTAGGCATTGCAGCAATCAAATTAGGCGCTGAGCGTGTGATTGGTATTGA
>NZ_PNCW01000193.1:0-232 GCF_005886985.1 Pseudoalteromonas sp. S3178
GGTATCAGGGTCAGTGGTCCCCTTTTTCCTGTACAATCAAGAATCAGATTGTAATTAGTGAAGTCAGACTCCTCCCCTTTAAATTGAATATAAACATCACGAGCAGGACCAGTTCCCACATTAGCTACAGAAATATTTAATCCACCAGTTCCGTCAGGGTGAGGTTCAAAATATACAACTAACTTTGGTTCAGAACCGGCTTTTCTCAGTAACCTATTTTCTCTCCAGAGAA
>NZ_PNCW01000194.1:0-384 GCF_005886985.1 Pseudoalteromonas sp. S3178
AATCAATGAAGTATTGCAATACGAACAAACCTTGTATCGCATTTTAATGGTATTTGATTATTACGTGCTTTGGATAAAAGTGCACGATGACAAAGCCTTTCCTGAGCTTGTTGAAATAACTGAGTTAGAACAGGGTTTTCAAGATGAAGTGCTCAAACGTGCAGCCGACCCATATAGCGACATTGCTACTGTTATTCCAGAAGCTGGTTCTACTGCTCAGTTAAAACGTGATGCGAACTATGCCGCAATCAAGCCATTGGTAGAACTTGAGAACTGCTATGAACCGAAAGCGCGTGGCAAAGTGGTTAATCAAATAGTGGCAGAGACAGGCAAAACCAAACAGTCTATTTATCGTTTTGCCCGCAGATACTGTCAACGTGGCCA
>NZ_PNCW01000195.1:0-212 GCF_005886985.1 Pseudoalteromonas sp. S3178
CAAGGTTTATCAATCCTATTTAGAGATTGTCTTTATGTTGCGCTTCAAATCTTTGTTGCATGACCAGTATCGCTTTTTCTACCGCTTGCTTTGCATTACTCGTATCGCCGTTTGTTACCGCTAATATCGCTATGTTCTTTTCTGGCAACACTAAGTTGTCTAGATAGAAGGTCCCAGTAAAGCCATTGTGATGAAAGCTATTGTTGTTTGGA
>NZ_PNCW01000196.1:0-340 GCF_005886985.1 Pseudoalteromonas sp. S3178
TGCACAAGGTGAATACGCAGGTCTTATCGCGATCCGTAAGTACCATGAGTCTCGTGGTGAAGGTCACCGTAACATTTGTTTGATCCCAAGTTCAGCGCACGGCACAAACCCAGCGTCTGCACAAAAGGCAAGCATGAAAGTGGATGTGGTTGACTGTGATAAAAACGGTAACATCGATATGGAAGACCTACGCGCGAAAGCCGCAGACGTAGCTGAAAACCTATCGTGCATCATGGTTACTTACCCATCTACACACGGTGTATACGAAGAGTCTATCCGTGAAGTATGCGACATCGTGCACCAGCACGGCGGCCAAGTATACATGGACGGCGCAAACATG
>NZ_PNCW01000197.1:0-358 GCF_005886985.1 Pseudoalteromonas sp. S3178
CGATTGGTAGCTGAGAAAAGTCCCCGTTCACTTTGCCCTTCACTCCTTGCGACCAGTTCACTTGTCCTGCTATTTGCGCTTGCGCTTATTCAAGCTGAAGCTTGGCTTTAGCAAGTGTAAATGCTTGTAGTCAACCTTGCCCTTCAAGTGTCGCGGTGACATCACCAAACTGCACTGTATTAACATGGATTGAGCCTGATAAATTGTATTTTGAGGCATCTCCGCTCAAGCCGAGTGTTGCACCTTTTAAAGTTGTGGACCCTGACGGAATGACTAACTTATCTATTTGACCCTGTAACTCAAAAGGCCAGTTTGTCGTTGTCAAATCCGCATGGGCTTGCAGTTTTGCAAACGCCAT
>NZ_PNCW01000198.1:0-294 GCF_005886985.1 Pseudoalteromonas sp. S3178
AATGCCTGAACATGGTACGCCTGAGTTGCCGCTTGATGTGATGCTAGAGCTTACGCTTGCCATGTTAGGGCTTGCAGGGCTTAGAACCGTTGAGAAAGTAAAAGGGGTCAGCAAGTGAATCATCCTGAACAATGGCAAATGAAAAAGGAGTTTAATTTGGCCCACATTCTCACCACCATTGCGCTGTTGGTGTCTGGTGTTATTTACCTTGGCGACTTAGATAAAAGGATAACCACTAACTCCCAAGAGCTTGACCACCTCAAGCAAATTCGCCAAGAAGACCAAAAGCGCATC
>NZ_PNCW01000199.1:0-317 GCF_005886985.1 Pseudoalteromonas sp. S3178
ATTTAAAGTGCTTTTTTGTTCATCTGTGAGTGCTCGGTATGTTGTGCCACGTTTGTTTAGAACGTTTTCCCACCCAAGTTGTACAAAGAACTGATCAATAAGGTCTGCAGAAATACCGTCTTTTCTGTAGTCATGAAAAGTAAACTCGATGTTTTATCATTAAGGTATTTTTTGGCTTTTTTTATAGTGTCGCAGTTTGGAATACCGTACATGATGGTCATAAACAGGCCTTATTCATAAAATTATTCAGATTTAGTAAGTGTTACGAGCGGATCTTGTCCTGCACTTACTTGTTTTAATGGATAATAACATGGTCC